>CAXBIR010000007.1:0-53446 GCA_963975825.1 uncultured Polaribacter sp. | reverse complement strand
TTCAAATTGTAAAACAACATCTACCATGTGTTCTAAAATTTTTGGTCCAGCAATATTTCCGTCCTTATTTATGTGTCCGATTAATAAAACCGGAGTAGCGGTTTCTTTGGCATATTTAATTAATTCCGCAGCAGTTTCTCTAATCTGAGAAATACTACCAGGAGAGGCTTCTATAGAGCTTGTATGTAATGTTTGTATAGAATCTATAACTAAAACTTCTGGCATTGTTTCTTCAATGTTTTTGAAGATTTGTTGCGTGTTGGTTTCTGTTAATATTAAACAGTTAGAACTTTTTGCATCTAGTCTTTCTGCTCTCATTTTTATTTGAGATTGACTTTCTTCACCAGAAACATACAATACTTTCTGGCTTATGTTTAAAGCAACTTGTAATAATAAAGTAGATTTTCCAATTCCTGGTTCTCCTCCTAAAAGTGTTACAGAACCTTTTACCAAACCACCACCTAAAACGGTATCTAATTCATTGTTATTGGTAACAATTCTTTCTTCTGGATTTAGCTGAATATCTGCAATTTTTAAAGGTTTATTTACCGTTTGTTTTGCAGTTGTAGATTGTTTCCAAACGCGTTTTTCTTCTTTTTGTATTACTTCTTCTACAATGGTGTTCCATTCTTTACAAGCACCACATTGTCCAACCCATTTTGCATGTTGCGTTCCACAATTCTGACAGAAAAAAGTTGTTTTAGTTTTAGCCATTTAAAAAAGAGTTTCTAAGGTTTGAAAAGAAACAAAGTTACAAAGTTTATAGATTGATAACTTTTAAATATTTAATAAAAATAAGATTTTCTATTTGTTAGCAAATACTTGCGTTAGCGATTGAATGGCGTGTTTGAGCTCTTTTTTATTTTAAAAAAAGCGAGTAATGAAAGCGCGACCTTTTAGGGAACGCCCAGAAAATTACTTATCTTTATTGTAAATAGGTAAAAATAAGAATGCTAAACCACCAAAAATAACAATCATTGCTGTTTGAGCAGTCCACATAATCCAACCAAAAGCGGTTGCAGGTTCTGCGGCAATATTAAATAATGCCAATGCGCCAGCAACAGCAACTGGGTATAAACCGATACCGCCATTTGTTGCAGCAATAGAGAATCCTCCAGCAATAAAGCCAATTAAAATTCCGCCAAAAGGAACTTCTAGACCGCTAATTGCAGGTATTGTAGCCCAAAACATAGCAACGTACATTACCCAAATAAATACGGTGTGAAAAATAAATGCCCATTTATTTTTCATTTTAAATATGCTTGTAACACCTTCTATTAAACCAGAAACAAAGGTTTTAATTTTTAATAAAAAACCAGATGTTGCCTTTTTTACAAAAGATCTAAAAATTAAAAAACCAATGACTAAAACAGCTAAACCGATAATTATTTTAGAAGGATCGAAGTTTTTGGTTAGTAAATCATAAATAAAATCGAATTGTACAAAAAGTGTAATTGCAACAATGGTAAGCATCATTATTAAGTCTGCAATACGTTCTGCTACAATGGTTCCAAAACCTTTTTCGAATGGAATTTTCTCGTAATTTGCCATTACAGTAGCTCTAGAAATTTCGCCTGCTCTTGGCAGCGCTAAGTTTACTAAATAACCTACCAAAACTGCCAAAACACTGTTTACAAATTTGGGTTTAAAACCTAAAGGTTCTAGCATAAACTTCCATCTGTATGCTCTAGAAAGGTGACTTAAAATACCGAAGAAAAGTCCCAGAAGAATCCAGCCATAATTAGCTTCTTTAAAATAAGTTCCTAAAGTTTCTAGAGAAATTTCTGAGAGAGAGTACCAAACTAAAAAACCTCCCAAAGCGAGAGGTAATATGATTTTTAAGATCTTTTTAATATTCAAACCTATGTAAGTGTATTGTCTTTTTCGTTAGGAAAAACTAATGAAGGTTTAAATGTTTTTGCTTTTTCTAGTTCCATAAAACCATAAACAATTAAGATTAAAACATCTCCTTTTGCAACTTTTCTAGCAGCTGCGCCATTTAATGTAATTTCTCCACTTCCTCTAGGTCCTGGAATTGCATATGTTTCTAAACGTTCGCCATTATTGTTGTTAACAATTTGAACGCGTTCACCTTCTATAATGTTGGCAGCATCCATTAAATCTTCATCAATGGTAATGCTTCCTATATAATTTAAATCTGCACCTGTAACTTTTACACGGTGGATTTTTGATTTTACAACTTGTACTAACATATTACAAAAGTAGTATTTTTTTAATGATTAATTTTTTAAACGAATATTATCTATCAATCTAATTTCTCCAGCAAAAACTGCAATAAACGCTCTATATTTCTTTTTAGCATCTTTATTTTCTGCTGTTTCTAATGTTTTTTCATCAGCAATTGTAAAGTATTCTAATTCTAATAAAGGTTGTTTTTCAAACTGTTTTTCTACCCATTTATTAACTTTAGTTACACTTTCTGTGCCAAATTTTTTCTTTGCTTTTTTTAGTGTTTTATATATAAAAGGAGCAATGTTTCTGTGTTCTTTTGTTAATCTAGTGTTTCTAGAACTCATAGCCAAACCATCATCTTCTCTAAAAATTGGACAGCCTTTAATTTTTACATCTAATTGATGTTTTTTAACCATCTTTTTGATGATTTGTAATTGCTGAAAATCTTTTTGACCAAAATAAGCTTTATCTGGCATAACAATTTCAAAAAGTGTTTTTACAATAGTACCAACACCATCAAAATGTCCGTCTCTAAATTTACCTTCCATTTGATGTTCTAAACCGTCAAAATTAAATTTTTCTGAAGTTATATTTTCTGAATAAATTTCTTCAACAGAAGGAGAAAATAAAATATTACAAGAAACAGATTCTAGTAATTTTATATCATTTTCTAATGTTTTTGGGTATTTTTTTAAATCCTCTACATTATCAAATTGTGTAGGATTTACAAAAATACTTACCACAACAATGTCGTTTTTTTTCTTTGCTTTTTCAATTAAAGACAAATGACCTTGGTGTAAAGCACCCATTGTTGGTACAAAACCAATGCTTTTATTGTTTGTTTTATGTGCTAAAAGACAGTCTTTTAGGTCTTTTTTGTTGTTGAATATTTTCATTCTAAAATTATTGCTAAAGTGTGCAAACTTACCATTTTAACACGATATTAGCATAAAAATTTGTATTTTTGCCAATCTCATAAAAGAGTTTGATTTAATGAAGGACAAGAGAATTTTATTTGTTTCGTCTGAGGTAGTACCATACTTACCCGAAACAGAATTATCGTCAACTGCATTTAATGCAGCTAAAAATGCACATTCTAAAGGAGTACAAACCAGAATTTTTATGCCAAGGTATGGCGTTATAAATGAACGAAGACATCAGTTACATGAGGTTATTCGTCTTTCTGGAATGAACTTAGTTGTTAATGATATGGACATGCCATTAATAATAAAAGTGGCTTCTATACCAAAAGAAAGAATGCAAGTTTATTTTATTGATAACGAAGAATATTTTAAGAGAAAAGCCGTTTTTACAGATGAAGATGATGAGCTTTTTGAAGATAATGACGAGCGTGCCATTTTCTTTGCAAAAGGAGTTGTAGAAACTGTAAAAAAGTTAAATTGGGCACCAGATATTATTCATGTTCATGGTTGGATGGCTTCTTTATTACCTCTTTATTTAAGAGAATTTTATAATGAAGAACCTCTTTTTACAGAAAGTAAGATTATAACTTCTATTTATAATAATCCTTTTGAAGGAAATTTAGATGAAGGTCTTGCAGATAAAGTAAAGTTCGATTTAAATAATAACGACAAGATAGCAACACTTAGCACACCTAACCATACCAATATATTAAAAAGCGCCATAGAAAATTCTGATGCAATTATTCATGGTAGTGAAGATATTCCTGAAGAGTTATCTTCTTTTATTGAAGGAAAAGATATTCCTGTTTTAGGATTTCAAGAAGAGAATTTTAAGGAAAGTTATTTAAATTTTTATGCTGATTTAGTTTCGGCCAAATAATTGTTTTAAGGTGAAAAATATTTTTAGAAAAAGCACTTACTTTGGTGTTTTATTTTTGGTGTTTGCAGGTATTATTTCTTGCGAAGAAGATTTTACAGATATAAAAAGTGGTGTTGTAAGCAACACTAAATTCTCTACAAACGATACTATTTTAGAAGTGTTTGTTTCAAATGCTACTATAGACAATGTTAGAGCAGATGGTTTAGAACTTTTGGCTAGTCCGTATTTTGGGCTTCAAGGGCAATACTTATTAGGCGCTTATATTAGCGACGAGTATGAAAACATAGAAGCTTCTATTGTGTCTCAGATAAATATTAATACAGATTTAGAATTAGTTTCTTATGAAAACCCTGATGAGTTAGAGTTTGAAACTACAATAGATACTGCTTTTCTAAGATTACCATATCATTCAACTTTAATCTCTAATACAGATAGACCTGTTTATAGTTTAGATTCAGTAATTGGAAACCAAGAATTGCCATTTACACTAAATATTTACGAGTTAGAAACTTACTTAAATACATTAAATCCAGCAGATCCTACTAAAACAAATAAATTTTTATCTGATGCCGTTTATGAAGCTAAAACAACTTCTTTAACTGCTGTAGAAAACATGGATTTTACTCCTTCTGCTAGCGATACATTGGTAATTGTTAAAAGAAGAAATAGTAAAGGAGACATACACCAAATAGATACTCTAAGATACACTGCAAGTACTGCTACAGAAATACCTTTACCAATGGCAATTATACCATTAAAAGAAAGTTTTGTAAAAGAGGTGTTTTTAGATAATTATGACACTCCTAATTTTGATTCTCAAAATAATTTTAATAATTATTTTAGAGGAATTGTTATAGATGCAAAAGAAAAAGTACACGCTTCTGGAGAAAAAGGAGGAGCTTTAATTGCTTTTAATTTAAGAAGCTCTTCTGTTGCTGCTTTAAATCCACTAATAGAAGTGTATTATACAAATACCTTCTTTAAGAAAAACACTACAGAAATTGATACTGTAATTACTAAAACACATACTTTTCAGTTAGGAGGTATAATAAACAGTAAATACAAAAGCAATAATAAAGTTTATCCAACTAATAACGAAGTTAAAATTCAAGGTGCAGCAGGTTCAGAAGCTAAAGTTGAAATATTAAGTGCTACTCAACTAACAGATTTGAAAAATAAAAGCTGGTTAATCAATGATGCTTCATTAACTTTTTATATTAACCAATCTTCAGATACAGTTTCAGCTCCAAGTAAATTACACCTTTATAAAAGAGGTGAAGACCTTAGTGGAAACCCAATTTTAAGTTATGTAAAAGATAGTTATTCAGAACCATCTACTTTTGGAGGTGAATTAATTAGAGAAGATGATAAAAAAGATAGATATTCATTTAGAATTACAGATTATGTTTCTGATTTATTAAGTGGAGAATCTAACTATAACCCTGCATTAAGACTTAAAGTTTTTAACAACACCGATGGTCAAATTACAGATACTATTTATAGACGTTATAATTGGAATCCAAAAGCGGTTTCAATATTAAATGGAGATAAAACCTTAAATGGTGTTAGAAGAGCTCAATTAAAAATATCTTACTCAAAGAAAAAAGATTAAATATCAAATTAATATATAATTGTTATGTGTGGAATTACTGGTTACATAGGTTTTAGGGATGCATACCCTATTGTAATAAGCGGTCTTAAAAGACTTGAATATAGAGGCTATGATAGTGCCGGAATAATGATGTTTGATGGTGATAAAGTTCATCTTTCTAAAACAAAAGGAAAAGTTTCTGAATTAGAACTTATAACCGATAAAGAAGAATTTAGAAAAGTTGGAAAAATAGGTATGGGACATACTCGTTGGGCAACTCACGGTGTGCCTAATGATGTTAATTCTCACCCTCACTCTTCTCAATCAGGAGATTTAGTAATTGTTCATAATGGTATTATCGAAAATTATGATACTTTAAGAAAAGAACTAATCTCTAGAGGTTATACTTTTAAAAGTGATACAGATACTGAAGTTCTTATTAATTTAATTGAAGAAGTAAAAAAGCAAGAAGGTTGCAAATTAGGTAAAGCAGTACAATTAGCATTAAATAATGTTATTGGTGCTTATGCAATTGCGGTTTTTGACAAAACAAAACCCAACGAAATTATAGTTGCTCGTTTAGGAAGCCCTATTGCGATTGGTATAGGTAAAGACAATTCTGAGTTTTTTGTGGCTTCAGATGCTTCTCCTTTTATTGAATATACTAAAGATGCTATTTATCTTGAAGATGAAGAAATGGCAATTATTAAATTAAATAAAGGAATTAAGATTCGTAAAATAAAAGACGATTCTATTGTAGATGCCGATATTCAAAAATTAAAAATAAGTTTAGAGCAGATAGAAAAAGGTGGTTACGATCATTTCATGTTAAAAGAAATTCATGAGCAACCTAAAGCTATTATAGACACATATCGTGGTAGAATGCTAGCAGATGAGGGAATCATTAGAATGGCAGGTATAGATAACCACATGAATAAGTTCTTAAATGCAGAAAGAATAATTATAGTTGCTTGTGGTACTTCTTGGCACGCTGGTTTGGTGGGAGAATACCTTATAGAAGATAAAGCACGTATTCCTGTAGAAGTAGAATACGCGTCAGAATTTAGATATAGAAACCCAATAATAACATCTAAAGACGTTGTTATTGCAATTTCACAATCTGGTGAAACAGCAGATACTTTAGCAGCTATTAAATTAGCAAAATCTAAAGGGGCATTTGTTTTTGGAATATGTAATGTTGTAGGTTCCTCTATAGCTAGAGAAACTGATGCTGGAGCTTATACACATGCAGGTCCAGAAATTGGTGTAGCTTCAACTAAAGCTTTTACAACACAAATTACTGTTTTAACTTTAATTGCTTTAAAATTAGCTTCTAAAAAAGGAGAAGTTTCTAAATCTGAGCTTAGAACATTTTTGCAACAAATGCAATTAATACCTAAGAAAGTAGAAGATTTATTAAAAATAGATGATAAAGTAAAAGAAATTGCAGCTGTTTATAAAGATGCAAAAAACTGTTTATATTTAGGTAGAGGTTTTAATTTTCCTGTAGCTTTAGAAGGTGCTTTAAAATTAAAGGAGATTTCTTATATTCATGCAGAAGGGTATCCTGCTGCAGAAATGAAGCATGGTCCTATTGCTTTAATTGATGAAAATATGCCAATTTTTGTTATTGCAACAAATAGAGGTCATTATGAGAAAGTAGTAAGTAATATTCAAGAAATTAAATCTAGAGCAGGTAAAATTATTGCTATAGTTACAGAAGGCGATACGCAAGTTAGAGATATTGCAGATCATGTAATAGAAATACCAGAAACTGAAGAAGCTTTAACGCCTTTATTAACTACTATCCCTTTTCAATTACTTTCTTACCATATAGCAGTAATGTTAGAGAAAAATGTAGATCAACCAAGAAATTTAGCAAAATCTGTTACTGTAGAGTAATTATTTTTGCTTTTATATAATTTAAAATCCAGCTTTTTAGCTGGATTTTTTTGTTTTCAACTTCTTTTTTTAAAAAAATCTTCTTCTTTTCTAAATTAACATATCATTTATACATGTTAATTTTATTATTAAAAAAATAAAAAATTATACCTATCTTAGGTATAAAAAAATTAAGAATAATATTTATTAATGCAGCAATGTATTTAAGTTTCTGTTTTATAGGTTTTTATATTTAATTTAAACTTGTAAATGCTATTAATAACCTTATACTTAAAAGGTAAAAGATGTCAAAAAAAAAGCTAACATATCAAGAATTAGAAAAAGAAATTATTCAATTAAAATCAGAAATTAAATTAAAAGAAAGTGAAGATCGCTTTAGTATGCTTTTAAAAGCATCTGAAGATATGATTAGTATTCATGAACCAAATGGTAGGTATATATATTATAATGGACCCAAATGTTATGCAATTACAGCTAAGGATGTCGTTGGAAAAACAATCACAGATTTTTTTGAAGACGATATCTCTCTTCAGCTTTTAAATACGTTTAAAAGAGTAGTTAAAACGGGTAAAAGTGAAAGGATAGAGCTTTTATTTGATTGGTTAGGTGAAAAAAAATGGTTTTTAGAATACATATATCCTATTAAGAATAATAATGGAGACGTTATTGAATTAGTTAAAGTTTGCAGAGATATACATAAGCGTAAAATTGCAGAACAAATAATTGCAGAACAAAATGCAGAAAAAGAAACGCAATTAAAAGAATTAGAAATTTCTAGGCATAAGATTCAAAATTCTTTAGAACTTTTAGAAAAGAGTAAATATTCTATGAATGAAGCTAGCAAAATAGCTAAAATAGGGTATTGGGATCATGATTTAATAACTAATACTGTTACATGGTCAGATTATATTCATTCTATTTTTGGAACAAACCCAAAAGACGGAGTACCATTACAAGAAGAAATTTTTAAAAACTTCGATAATGAATCTCGTGAAAAACTAAAGAAAGCTACTTTAGAACTTACTACTAAAGGTACTTCTTATGATATTGAGGTAAAATGGACTAATGAAAATGAAGAAGAAATTTGGCTTAGAAATGTAGCGCAACCAATATATAATAAAGAAAACCAAATTATTGGTAAAAGAGGTGTTATGCAAAATATAACAAGCTCTAAAATAGTGCAACTTCAATTGGAAGTTTCTAGACAAACAACAGAGAGCTCTTTAGAATTACTAGCAAAAAGAGAATTCTCTATGAATGAGGCTAGTAAGACTGCTAAAATTGGTTTTTTTGAAGATAATGTTGTTACAGAAACACGTGTTTGGTCTGAGTATCTATATCAAATTTTTGGATTAGATCCCAAAGAAGAAATTCCACCTAGAAAAGAACTTTCAAAACTTTTAATGAATGAAGAGAATCAGCAGAAGTTAGCTAAATCTCTTTCTAAGCTCGATACTGAAGGTATTTCTTTTGATATTGAAATAGAAATGAACAATTTAAGAAAAGAGAAAATTTGGGTAAGAGCAGTTGTGCAACCTGTGTATAATAAAGAAAATAAGATTGTTGGTAGAAGAGGTGTTATGCAAGATATAACAGTTTTTAAGAAAACAGAACAAGAGTTACAAATATCAAAACAACAAATTCAAACAACTTTAGACCTTTTAGAAAAAAGCGAATACTCTAAAAATGAAGCTAGTAATACTGCTAAGATAGGGTATCATCATTATAATATTGAGACAGATACCTTTACATGGTCAGAGAATCTTTACCGTTTTTTTGGTTTAGATCATAACAAACCAGTTCCTTCTAGAGATGAAATTTTAAAGTGTTTCGATAAAGAGTCTCAAAATAAAATGAAAGAAGCAACTCTAGATTTAGATTCAAAAGGCATCCCATACGATTTAGAGTTGAAAATAATTAACTTTAAAGATAAAGAAGTATGGGTAAGAAACGTAGCAGAAGCTGTATATAATGAAAAAAATGAAATTATTGGTAGGAGAGGTGTAACCCAAGATATTACAGAGCAAAAACAAATTGAATACAAAAACTTAATAATTACAGAAAATTATAAAAAACTATTTGATAATGCTACAATTTCTATTTGGAATGAAGATTTAAGTCTTGTATTTGAAAAAATAGAAGAATTAAAAAAACTTAATATATCAGATATTGAAAAATATTTTGATGAAAATCCTCAAGTATTATTCTCTGTTTTAGATAAAATAAAAGTGAACAAGGTTAATAAATCTACACTAAAACTATTTAAAGCAACAAGTAGTGAGGAATTTATAGAAAATATACAAAGTACATTTGGTAAAGGGGCAAATAAAGTATTTGGAAAGTTTATTGAAGCTATTTGGAACGGAGAAAAAACATTTATATCTGAAGTAAATTATAAAACTTTTGATGGAGTTGAATTTGCGGCTGTAATTTCAATACCAATACCACAATCTGAAGCTGAACGAAAAACGGTACCTGTAAGTATACAAAGCGTACAAGGAATAAAAGATGCAGAACATGCAAGAAAGAAATCTTTAAATAAATTAAAAGCTCAAAGTGAGTTTATTACTGCAATGACAGAAAACCAACCAGCAGGTATTATAGCCTGTAATTCTAAAGGAAAACTGGTTTTGTTTAATAAAACGGCCAAAGAATGGCATGGTATAGATATACTAAACGTTCCTCAAGAAAAATGGGCAGAAAATTATGGTTTGTTTAAAATTGGTGGTAAAATTAGGTTGAAAAATAATGAAGTGCCTTTAATAAGGGCTTTTAGTGGAGAGAAGGTATCTAATGTTGAAGTCGTAATAAAATCAGAAAATAACGAGCCAAGAATTGTTATTTGTAACGGATCTTCTTTTTCTGATTCAGAAGGCAATAAGTTAGGAGCAGTAATAGTAATGAATGATATTACTGAACAAAAAAAGATAGAAAATAACCTAAAAAGAAGTCAGGCCGAAATAAAAAAAACAATTAAAGAATTAGAAAGAAGTGAGTTTCTTTTAAACGAATCTGGTAGGTTAACAAAAGTTGGTGCTTGGGAACTTGAAATACCATCACAAAAAATACGTTGGTCAGACCAAGTTTTTAATATTCATGGAATTCCCTTGGGAAAGATTCCTTCTTTAGAAGAATGTATGAGTTTTTATATAGAAGGTTCTGATGAAATTTTAGCAGAAGCTATAGAAGAAAGTATTGCTAAAAACAAAAAATTTGATCTTGTATTAAGATTTGAAAATAAGAAAAATGAAAAATTATGGCTAAACGTTATAGGCTATCCGTTAACTAACAAAGAAGGAGAAATTACTAGTTTAATAGGTATTTTACATGATATAACAGAGCAAAAAATAAAACAAAATAAATTAGACGCTCAGAATGAAAAATTAAACTTATTAAATAAAGCTTTTAGTGAAGCACAAGAGTTATCTCGTTTAGGAAATTGGGAATATAATATTGCAACAGATGAAGTAAAATGGTCTGATGAATTATTTAATATTTTTGAACGTGAGAAAAGTTTAGGTGCGCCACCTTACTCTGAACAAAAAATATTATTTACAGAAGAGAGTTATGTTTTAATGGACGAAGCTGTAGGAAATTGTATTAAACATGAAATTCCTTATAATTTAGAATTAGATATTTATACTAAAAGTGGCTCTTTAAAGCATGTAATTTCTAGGGGTAGAGTTATAAAAGACAAAGAAAATAAAGTAATAGGTTGTTATGGTACAGCTCAAGATATTACATTACAAAAACAGACAAGACGTAAAATAGAAGAAGCAGAAAAAATGTATAGATTGCTAACAGATAATGCAAACGATTTAATTTGTTTACATGAACCAGATAGTAGTTTTACTTATATTAGTCCTTCTATAAAAAGTTTATTAGGTTATGAGCAAGAAGAGTTTTTAGGGAAAAAAGCTTTAAGTATTGTTCATAAAGAAGATGTTCAGAATTTAAAAGACGAACTAGAAAGAAGAGCCCAACAAAATTTATTTACAGGTACTTTTAGCTGTAGAGTTCTTCATAAAAAAGGACATTATATTTGGTTAGAATTTTTATCATCACCTGTATTTAAAAACAGAAAAATTAGTCATTTTGTTTCTTCCGCTAGAGATATTACACAGTCTGTAGTAATAAAAGAAGAAATTGAAGAATACCAACATTCACTTCAAAAATTAACTACCGAAATAACATTAATAGAAGAAAAACAGAAGAAAGAAATTGCATCAAATATTCATGATCATTTAAGTCAATCTTTAGTTATTTCTAAGATGAAAATCAATGAAATGAAAAAAAATCCTCATTTAAAAGAAACACTTAAGGATTTAAAATTTATTGAAACAAATATTTCTAGTGCTCTAGAAAATAGCCGAAAAATTACCTACGAACTTTCTCCACCAGTTTTATACCAGTTAGGTATTTTAGATGCCTTATATTGGTTATTAGATAATATAGAAGTTACACATAAAATTAAGTGTAAAGTAAATAGCAATACAACAAGTGTAAAACTTAGTGATGCAGCATCTATTTTATTATACAGAAGTATACAAGAAGTAATAAATAATACAATTAAATACGCTAATGCAACTTTAATAACTTTAGATTTAGACAAAAATAATTCTGGTTTAGATATTTTTGTTACAGATAATGGCGTTGGATTTGATACTTCTTCGTTAAACAATCATAGTCATAACCACTCTGGATCTGGTTTTGGTCTATTTACAGTGCAAGAACGTATTCAAAATATAAAAGGAAAGTTTACAATAAAATCTAAAATAAATATAGGAACAACAGTTAAATTTTTTATACCATTATCTATATGAGTTACCTAAACGAAATTAAAATAATATTAGTAGATGATCATAAGCTACTTAGAGATGGATTAAGAAATATTATTGAACAAAAGCCAAATATGCAAATTATTGGCGAAGCTTCAGATGGAAGAGAAGCTATAAAAATATGTTCTAAATTATTGCCAAATGTTGTTGTTATGGACGTTGCTATGCCTGGTTTAAATGGTATAGAAGCTGCAACACAAATTCAAAAAATTAATCCAGAAATAAAAATAATAGGAGTTTCTATGCATTCTAGTAAACAGTTTATTCAAGGAATGTTTAATGCTGGCGCTTTTGGTTATTTATTAAAAGATGGAGATGCAGATGAATTAATTATTGCAATTTGTACAGTAATGCAGAATAAAAAATATCTCTCAAAAGATATTAATCAAGAATTTTTAACTCAAATTAAAAAGGGTGAAGTTATAGAAAAAGTACAATTAAGCGCTAGAGAAAAAGAGGTTTTACAGTTAATAGCAGAAGGAAACTCTTCTAAAGATATAGGAGAAACTTTGTTTTTAAGCTCAAAAACAATAGATGTACATAGAAATAATATTATGAAAAAAATAGACTTGCACAGCATTTCTGAACTAACAAAATATGCCATTCAAGAAGGGCTAACATCTTTAGATCTTTAAAAAAAAGCACAAAAAAAAAGCTGAACGATTAGAGGTTGTTCAGCTTTTTTTATAGAATTGGGGGATTAAATATTTTATTAAATAACTTTAAAATTAATTTAGTATTTGATAAACTTCTACACTGTAAAGATATTGTAGTGTATAAATTTTTACAATAGGTAAATTGCTTAATTATTCTTTAGAGGAAAAAAAGTTTCAATTGCTTTTTAATGTAATTATAACTTTTAAGTTAAATAAGCATATTGCTTACTTCTAAAACAATAAAAATCTTGTAATTTGCTAGGGCAATTTAATTCAAAATCTAGCCTAATATTGGAGTCATCATTAAATAACTTATTAATAGTAGAAGACAACCTTTTTGTTAGGAAAAATATATTTAAGGCTACTAAAAGCATTAAAAGTATTGGCAGTATTAAGCAAGCAGAATCTTTAACGGAAGCAATATCTCTTTTTAAGAATACCAGTTTTGAATTGGTAGTTTTAGATCTAAAATTACCTGACGGTAATGGTGTAGAGTTGTTAAAGATGTTTAAGGAAAATAAAATAGAAACTAAAGTTTTAGTTTTTTCTATGAGTACAGAGTTAAAAAAAACCTGTTTAAGATATGGTGCTTTTGCTTTTTTTGATAAAGCTAAAGATTTTGATAATCTAATAGAGGTTATTAAAAAACCAGAATTAAAAAATTAATCTTCATTATATTAAGTTCTATCATTTTATAATAAAAAAAAGCTGAACGGTTTAGGGGCTGTTCAGCTTTTTTATGAAAGAAACGGGGGGACTAAATAAATCTATTTAATTCATAATTTAAATACTTAAAGAATGAAATTATAGCATACATATTACTTACATTTTCTAGACTGTAAAGGTATTTTAGATTCAAAAATTATACAATAGGCAATCTGCTTATTTTTTATAAAAATCTAATTTTTAGTATTTTATGTTTTTTAACTGAAGAGTTTGTTCTGTTGTAGAAAACGTAAAATATTTTAATAAGAAATAAAAAAAGCTGAACGATTTGAAATCATTCAGCTTTTTTTTATAGTAGAAACGGGGGGACTAAATAAAGAAATTACTTAACGTTTTCTATATTGTAAATATATTCTAGATTAGAAAATTATACAATAGGTAATTTGCTTAATTTTTTAAGAACCTACACTTTATCGTGTACTTTAACATGTTTTCCATTGTTCCAAAGAGTAAGAATATCTGTTGCAACAGAAGCACCACTGCCAGCTGCAATAGCAAACTGACTTCTAAAACCTGCAATTGTACCACAACAATAAAGATTATTTTTAATTAGGTGATCTTTATTTTTAAGCTGAATTCTATCTTTTTCGACATTTGCTTTTTGGTGAGGTTCTATATAATTATCTAAACCATTAATAGTAAATGGTTTCGAGTAATTTAAAGCTATAACTACTATTTTAGAGACATAAGTAGTCTTGTTTGTAACTATTTTGTAAACACTATTATAATCTTCTATGGCAACAACTTTTTCGTTATCTATTTGAGAAATGTGAGGGTATAAAGAGGTTAGTTGCTCTTTACCTTCAGCCAAAATATTAGATCCTAAAGTTTTAGGAGCCAAACCTAGAACATTGTTAAACAACGCATTTTGTAAATGAGAAGTTTTTTGATGCATTATAATTGCAATATTTTTATCAATTGCAAAAGGTTTGTTTTTAGCAGAACCTAAAACTAATGCACATTGTAAGCCAGAAACACCACCACCAATAATTAAAGTATCGAAAACCATATTAAATAAATAGAGCTTTAATATTTTGGGCAAAAAGTTTTACAGAAATAGCTAATAATATTACTCCAAATACTTTTCTAATAATTTGAATTCCATTTGGGCCAATAATTCGCTCTATTTTAGAAGAAGTTTTTAAAACAATATAAATTAATAAAACATTTAATAAAACTGCCGTAATAATATTTTCTAAGTGAAATTCTGCACGCAAAGAAAGTAAAGTTGTTAAACTTCCTGGGCCAGCAATTAAAGGAAAAGCTAAAGGAAATACAGAGGCTGTAATAGCATTTACATCTCCATCGTTATCCTTGTAAAGAGTTATTCCTAAAATCATTTCTAAGGCAATAAAAAATAATATAAAAGAACCTGCTACAGCAAAAGAATTTACATCAATACCAATTAAACCTAATAAACTTTGTCCCAAAAAAAGAAAAATAATCATAATAACACCTGCTATTAAAGATGCTTTTTCAGATTGTATATGACCAGCTTTTTTACGTAAGTCTATAATAATAGGTATGTTTCCAATAATATCTATTACAGCAAACAATACCATAAAAGCTGTAACTATTTCTTTAAAGTTAAAATTCATAATTGATATATTTTTTGCAAAATTAGTCAACTAACTTTACCAAAGTGTAAAATTAAAGAAAATAATTAGCTTATTTTTGCAATATGTTTCAACTAGGAAAAACAATAGTTTCAGAAGATATTATAGAAAAAGATTTTGTGTGTAATCTTTCTGCTTGTGGTGGTGCTTGCTGTGTAGATGGTGAAGCTGGCGCGCCTTTAGACGCAGAAGAAACCAAAATTTTAGAAGAAATCTATCCGAAAGTAAAACCTTTTTTACGTAAAGAAGGTATAGAAGTTATAGAAAAACAAGGAACTTGGGTTACAAGTGAATGGGGAGAATTAGAAACTCCTTTAATTAATGATGCAGATTGTGCTTATGTAATTTTCGATGAAAAAAAGACAGCACTTTGTGGTATTGAAGAAGCTTATAATTCTGGTGCAATAGACTGGAAAAAACCTGTTTCTTGCCATTTATACCCAATTAGAGTTAAAGATTACAGCGAGTTTTCTGCTGTAAATTACCATAAATGGGAAATTTGTGACGATGCTTGTTCTCTAGGAAAAGAATTACAAGTACCCGTTTACAAGTTTGTTAAACAAGCTTTGGTAAGAAAATTTGGGCAAAATTGGTATGACGAGTTAGAAAAAGTTGCAGCAAAGCATCTAGAATAAAGGAAACTTTAAAATAACTTTTGTTCCGCAGATTTTATTGTCTTTGCATAAAACGTCTTCGTATTTTAAATCGTAATCGTTTTTTAGCTTCTTAACAAAAGCTTCTAACCTATCTTGTGTTAAACTTATACCTACAGATTTTCTTTTTATAGATTTTTCTGCTTTAATTTTTGCAGAAGCTTCTCTACCAATTCCATTATCTTCAATTTCAATTTGAATATATTCTGGAGAAGTTTTTTGAATATTTATAGACATTTGTTTGTCATCTTTTTTAGATGATAAACCATGCCAAAGAGAATTTTCTAAAAAAGGTTGTAAAACTAAAGGCGGAATTTTAATTGCACTTAGATTTAGTAAAGGATCTATTGTAATAGTAAAATCTATTTCATTAGAAAAACGAATATTTTCTATACTAACATAAAGTTGTAAGGTTTCTAATTCTTCTGCGAGTGTTGTTTCTTGCACAGAAGACGCCTCTAGTATTTTTCTCATTAATTTAGAAAACTTATTTAAGTAAGAAGTAGCCTTCTTTTGGTTGTTTTCTATAATGTATAATTTAATAGAATTTAGTGCATTAAACATAAAATGAGGATTCATCTGACTTCTTAACGCATCTTGCTTTAAAGAAAGAATCTTTTTTTCGTTTTTTAATTCCTTTTGGTTATTTCTATAAAATAAAGTAACTCCAATTAGAGCTAATATAGACAAAGCTAATATCCATAAATCTCTATTTTTTGTTATTGTAAGTTGCGCTATTTGATTCTTTTTTGCTAAATCTTTAATCTGACTTTCTGCTCTTTCTCTGTTATATTCTGTAATTAAATCTCTAACATATATTAAGTTTCTGGCATTAAATGTTTTAAAATCTTCTTCTTTTGCTATTTTAAAGTGATTATATGCTGCTTTGTGATTGCCTATTTTGTTATAAAGAAAAGCTAAGTTTTCATTAGCTTTTACAACTATGGTTTGAATGTTATGTTTTTTTGCAATATCTAAAGCTGTATGCAAGTTCTTTTTTGCTTCAGAAAAATTACCTAAATATGCGTTAGATAAACCTAACGTATTGTAAGTATTAGATAAATAAAATTTGTCGTTTTCTTTTATGGCTAAAGATAAAACTGCTGTAACTGTTTTGTGCGCTTTTTCATGTTCTCCTTTTTTGGTAAGTACATTTGCAATACTGTAGCCACAAATTATTGTTCCAATTTTAGAGGCTATTTGATTGTTATAATTAAGAGATTTAGAATAACTATCTAAAGCTTCTTCTAGGTTACCCAGTGCCTCATGTGCTGTTCCTATAGTTTTATAATTTATAGCTAAACCTAATTTGTTATTTAATTTTTGATGAATAACAATAGACTTACTAAACTCTCTAAGTGCTAAGTTGTATTGTTTAAGCGAGTTGTATATGTTACCAATACCGTTTTGTGAAATACTTATACGTTTTTGAATTTCTATACTTGGGTTTTGAATACTTAAACCTTTATCTAATGCCTCTTTATGGTAATTTAAACCATTTATAATTTCATCTTGTCTTCTATAAACAGAGCCAATATTGTTTAAGGTTGTAAGTTCATTTTCTATATTATTTAAATCTCTAATTATTTTTAAAGCCTCATTATATTCAATAAGAGCCTTGTCAAAAAAAGAGAAATCTCTATAATATTTGCCTAATGTACTTTTGCCATAAAATATGCCCTCTGAATAATCGTTCTCTTTACTAGTTTTAATTATTTGTTCTAAGAATTTTTTATTTTTTCCATAACCTTCAAAAAGAGAATCTATAACATGTATGTTAGTTGGTTTGTTTTTTATTAGAAATGTTATTTTTTGTTCTAATTCTATTTCTTGGCCTAAAAGAGTAAGAGAGAAAAAAGATATGACTATTAAAAATATTTTACATTTCATGAATTAAAATTTATCTAAGAATTCTGTTTTCTTACTTCTAGAAACAGGTATTTTATGGTTGTTTTCTAAAACTACATAACCCTCTGTTTTTAAAAATTCTTTTACTTTTTTAAGATTGATAACATAAGAATTATGAATTCTAAAAAAGAGGTCTTGTGGCAGTAAAGAGTTAATTTCTTTTATTTTTTTTGTAACTACAAGTTTTTTATTTTCTGAAGTGTGAATTGTAGAGTAATTACCATCTGAGGCAATAAAAATTATTTCTTCTGGTTCTAAAAAAATAAGTTTACCATCTGTATTAATTGTAATTTTTTTGGTGTTTAATTGGTTGTTAAAGTTTAACAAGACTTCTTCTACTTTATTAGAATTTAAAGATTTAAAACTATGTTTTTTAATTTTTGCAATAGCATCCTCTAAATCATCTGTATCTATTGGTTTTAATAAATAATCTATAGCTTCATTTTTTAAAGCTTTTATAGCGTATTCGTTATAAGCAGTTGTAATAACTACAGCAAAATCTCTAGATTTAAGTTTTCCTAAAAACTGAAAACCATCCATAGTTGGCATTTCAATATCTAAAAAAAGACAATCAATATTGTTATTATTTGTTAAGTATTTTAGAGCTTCTTCTGGGTTGTTAAAGGTGGCAACAACAGTTATTTCACTTTCAAAATTAGATAATTCGTAAGTTAAACTTTGTATTGCTTTTGGCTCGTCATCAATAATTACTGATGTTAACATAAAATAGGTTTTAATCAAAAATACTATATTATTTAAACTAAACTAATTTTATAGATGTTCAGATTCATATTTTATGCTAATTAAAAAGTTTGTTGTTAATAATACCATTTATACAGCTTTTGTTACCACTTATACAAAAATCCTATTTTAACCTTCTTATTTGCCTTATGTTTACAGTGTATTTCGGGGGAAATGCTAATTTAAGAAAATATTAGAATTGATTAACTGTAGGGGTTTAATCAATTTATAAAGAAAAGTATCACATATGTGATACTTTTTTTTTGTGGCACGTTCTTTGTTTTAACAAAGTCTTAACATATAAAATTTTCTAATTATGAAAAACCTTAAAAAACTACCTGTCAAACAATTAGAGAAGTTTTCTAACATTTTTACCCAGTTAGGACTTGTCTTAGTACTTTTTGTTGTTTACATTTCTTTAGAACATCAAACAGAAAAGAAAACTGTAGAAAACCTTGCTAAAAAAGGTCCTGATATTTTTGTGTTACAACCAAATCAAGTTCCAATTTTTAAAAAAGAAGTAAAAACAAAACCAAAACTAGAAATTGTTAAGGCTCAAAAATTTCTTTTAGACGAAAAGATAGATAAAGGAGATAATGATATAATTGAAAAAAGCATTATTGATAAACCAGAAGAAGATGTTGTATTGGTAGATGTAGATGGTATTGTAGAAGTAGATATACCAGATGAAGATCCTATAATAGAAGATGTTCCTTTTATAAATATTGAAGACGCGCCTGTTTTTAAAGGTTGTGAAGGTTTATCTAAAAAAGAAAATAAGGTTTGTTTTGATAAAAAGATGAAACAATTTGTACAGCGTAATTTTAATGCAGCTTTAGGAAACGAATTAGGTTTACATGAAGGTGTTCATAAAATTCAAACACAATTCTTAATTGATGATAAAGGAAATGTTGTTGATATTAAAATTAGAGCACCACACAAACAATTAGAAAAAGAAGTAAACAGATTAATAAATAAGCTTCCGCAATTTACACCAGGTAAACAAAGAAACAAACCTGTTAGAGTAAGGTATACACTGCCTATAGCCTTTAGAGTAGAATAATAATTAAAACCCAACCAAATGGTTGGGTTTTTTTATACTTGTAATTTAGATTTTGTTACTTTTGTGGTATGAAAATCAATCAGTTTTTAGACGCTACATATTTAAAAACACCAGAACAAGCTGGTGTTTCTAATGAAGAAAACCTACAAAAGGTAATAAAACTTGTAGAAGAAGCAATTGTTTACAATTACAAGTTAGTTATGGTTCGTGCTAATTATATAGAAACCGTAGCAAGATTACTTAAAGATGCAGACTCTAATGTATTAATTGGTACTGTTGTAGATTTCCCAGAAGGAAAATCTTCTTTAGAAAATAAAATTAAAGAAGCAGAAAAAGCTATTAGTTTAGGCGCAGACGAATTAGATTTTGTAATAAATTATAAATCTTTTAAAGAAGGTAAATTAGATTTAGTAATTAATGAAGTGACTAAATGTATAGATCTTTGTCTTAAATATAACAAGGTTGCAAAATTCATTATAGAAGTTGCAGCATTATCAAATGAAGAAATAATTGTAATTTCACAACTCATTAAAAAGGTAGTTTTAGATAATTTTGGAGAAGGAAACGCAAAAAATATATTTGTAAAATCTTCTACTGGTTTTTTTAAAACGCAAAATAATAGTCCTAATGGCGCAACTTTAGAAAAAATGATGTTAATTTCTAAAAATGCAAAACCATTAAAAATAAAAGCAGCTGGTGGTGTTAAAGATTATGAAATGGCAATAAAAATGCTGTCTTTAGGTGTAGACAGAATAGGTACATCATCATCAAAAGAAATAATTAATAAACAACAAAGTACAAATACAAGTTACTAATTTTGAGAGATTTTTTTGCACACGAAACAGCTGTTGTAGATGCAGATTGTAAAATTGGTAAAGACACCAAAATATGGCATTTTAGTCATATTATGTCTAATAGTATTATTGGCGAAGGCTGTAATATTGGGCAAAACGTAGTAGTTTCTCCTAAAGTTATTTTGGGTAAAAATGTAAAAGTGCAAAATAATGTTTCTATTTACACAGGTGTTGTTTGTGAAGATGATGTTTTTCTAGGGCCATCTATGGTTTTTACCAATGTTATTAACCCAAGAAGTGCTATTAAAAGACAGAACGAATATTTGCAAACCGTTGTAAAAAAAGGCGCAAGTATAGGCGCAAATGCTACAATTGTTTGTGGTAATAATATAGGCGAATATGCTTTTGTAGGTGCAGGAGCAGTGGTTACAAAAGAAATTTTACCTTTTGCTTTAGTTGTAGGAAATCCTTCTAAACAAATTGGTTGGGTAGGTGAATATGGTCATAGATTAGAATTTAATAAAGAAGGTTTTGCTATTTGCAAAGAGAGTAAACAAGAATATCAATTAAAAAATAACACTGTTATAAAATTATAGAATGATTAAAAAATACCTGTTTTTAGTTTTACTGTTGCCAACAATATTTTACGCACAATCAGAAAGATATCCAGTTTACGATGGTTGTAAAGGTTCTGAAATTTCTACTATTGAAGATTGTTTTTTCTCAACAACAAAAAAGCACTTTTTTGCAGAATTTAAAACTCCAGCAATTGTAGAGAATGAGAATTTTAAAGGAAGTGCAAACGTTCTTTTTGTAGTTACCAAAGAAGGAGCTTTTAAAATAATTTATGTGAACAGTCCTTATGAGGAGATAAAAAAAGAAGCTGAAAGAGCTTTTAAAGTTTTTCCTAAAATTGTACCAGCAAAATACAATAATAGAGATATAGAAATGCAGTTTGAGTTGCCTATTCAGTTTCCTATTAATAAAACAGAAATTTTAGTAGCAAAAGAACAAAGCCCTATTTTAAAAGAACAAAAGCAAAATTTATTTGATGTTGTTGCTCAAAATAAAATAGCAGATTCAACTTTTTTAGAGCACAATAGTCAGTTAAATATACCTTTTACTCACCAAAGATATGTAGATTATGAATTTGCTTTGCATAAAGCAAACGGAACACATACTGCTTCTAAGCCATATGTTTACAGTGAAATTAATAAATATTTAGATTTAACAGCAGAAAAAAAGAAATTCTTAAAGCCAGAAAAAAAATCTTGGTTATCTAGAAAACTTTGGAACGAACATTTGTTACAAGTAAAGAAGAAAGATTTCTGGTTTACTTTAGATTTTTTGGTAGATGTACAAGCAGGAAAAGATAATTCTGATGTTGCATATACCTATAATAATTCTAGAATTTTAACAGTAAATGGTGGTTTAGGAGATAAATTTTCATATTCTGCAACGGTTTACGAAAGTCAAGCAAGGTTTGCAGACTATGTAAATAGTTATATTTCTAGTACTTCTTTGTTAACAAGGCCAAAAAATTCTGATGGTTTAGTTCCAGGAAGAGGAAAAGCAAAAGCATTTAAAGAAGATTCTTTCGATTACCCAGTAGCAGAAGGTTACTTGGCATTTCAGCCAAATAAATTTATGCAATTTCAGTTTGGTAATGGAAGAAATTTTATTGGAGATGGTTATCGTTCTTTTATTCTTTCAGATGTTTCATCTCCAACAACATATTTAAAGTTAAAGGTAGATTTTTGGAAACTACAATATACAAATATTTGGATGTGGAATACAGAACCATCAATATCTTCTATTTCTAACCCTAATGAACATGCAAGAAAATACATTGCAGCACATTATTTAAGTTTAAATGTAAATAAGAGATTAAATATAGGTTTCTTTGAAACAGCTATTTCTACAGGAGAAAATGGTTTTGATGCAGCTTTTTTTAATCCTATAATTTTTTACAGATCTGTAGAGTTTAATAGAGGTGAAGATTCTGGAAATGCTATTATAGGTTTAACAGGTAAGTATAAATTAAATGATAATGTTTCTCTTTACACTCAATTAATTGTAGATGAGTTTTCTGTTGGTAATCTTAATGATTTAGGAAAATGGCAGAACAAGTTTGCTTATCAATTAGGAGCAAAATATTTTAATGCTTTTGATGTAGATGATTTATTTCTTCAATTTGAATACAATTATGCAAGACCATATACTTTTGCACATAAAACACCAATTTTAAACTATGGTAATTACAGCCAACCAATGGGCCATTTATGGGGTGCAAACTTTTACGAAGCAATAGCTATAGCACGTTATAAAAAAGACAGATGGTCTTTTAGCGGTAAACTAACGTTTGGTAAAAAAGGATTTGATTTTGAAGATGAAGCAATAAGTTATGGTGGTAATATTTACCAATCTTATGAAGATAGATTTGGAGATACTGGTAATGAATTAGCACAAGGAAATACAGCAAATATTTTTATTGCAGATTTTCAAGGTAATTATTTATTAAACCCGTCTAATAATTTAAATCTTTTTGCAGGTTTTACCTACAGAAAATTTTCTCCAAAAATATCAACATCTACTTTTCCTGAAGGAAATACTGTTTGGTTTTCTGCAGGAATTAGGGCAGATTTATTTAATTGGTACCTAGATTTTTAAAATTTAATATTTCTGTATTATTTATTTCTAAATAATACGTATATTTGTAGCGTGATTCTTCTAAAGAATCACACTTTTTCTTTTTCATAGCAATTTTCCCACTCAATTTATTGAGTGGGTTTTTTTTTATTTCTAAATCAAAAGCTTCAAAAACTATGGTAAATTCATAATTATCAAATATCTTTGCAAACTAATGGTGGTAATATGAATTCAACAGTTATTTCCGATAAGAAAATATCTATGCAAACTATTATTTCAGACTTAAAACAACTTACAAAAGTTGGCTTGTCTTTAAGTGTTGTATTTTCTTCTGTAGCTGGTTATCTTTTAGCTGTAGAAACAGTAAATTATTTTACACTTTTCTTATTGGCTTGTGGTGGCTTTTTTATGGTTGGTGCTTCTAATGCATTTAATCAAATTATAGAAAAAGATACAGATGCTATTATGAAGCGTACACAAAATAGACCTTTACCAACTGGTAGAATGTCTGTAAATGTAGCACTGTCTATAGCAATTTTGTTTACAATATTAGGTATTTCTATACTTTACAGTATAAACCCTAAGACAGCATTATTTGGTGCAATTTCAATATTCTTATACACATGTGCTTACACACCTTTAAAAGCAGTAACACCTTTAACTGTTTTTGTAGGTGCAATTCCTGGAGCAATTCCTTTTATGTTAGGTTGGGTTGCAGCAACAGATAATTTTGGTATAGAAGCAGGTTTTTTATTTATGATTCAGTTCTTTTGGCAGTTTCCTCATTTTTGGGCAATTGGTTGGTTGCAATTTGAAGAATATAAAAAAGCAGGTTTTAATATGTTGCCAATGGGTACAAAAGATAAAGGTGCCATAAAGCAAATTATATTTTACACAGTAATAATGATCTTAGTTTCTATTGCTCCTGTATTAAGAGTTTCTGGAAGTTTTTATATTTATCCTTTAACAGCTGTAATTGTAGCTTTATTAGGAATTATGATGTTGTATTATGGAGTAAAACTTTATAAGAGTGAAGATAATATAGACGCAAGAAAGCTAATGTTGTCTAGTGTTTTGTACATAACAGTTGTACAAATTATATATGTAGTAGATAAATTTTTACATTAAAAGTGATGATGGAAGAACAAACATTAAAACAAGAATTAACCGTTGCTAGAAGAAAATCTGCAAAACCTATGTTATGGGTTTCTATGATAAGTATGGTGATGTTTTTTGCAGGTTTAACAAGTGCGTATGTTATTAGTATGAAAAGGGATGATTGGGTTACTTTTGATTTACCTGATGCTTTTTTTATTAGTACATACTTAATTGTAGCAAGTAGTATAACATTAATGTTATCTCAAAGATTTTTAAAACAAGATAAAAGACAATTATCACTTATATTAGTGGTTGTAACCTTATTATTAGGAATTGGTTTTATTTGGCAACAATACGAAGGCTTTAATCAGCTTAAAGAACTTGGTTTATTTTTTACAGGGCCAGGTAGTACAGTATCAACATCATTTATAATTGGTATCACATTAATGCACGTTATTCACCTATTGGCTGGTGTAATTGTACTTTTTGTTGTTATTTATAATCATTTTAAATATAAGTATAAACCAAATGATTTGCTGGGGTTTGAACTCGGTGCAATCTTCTGGCATTTTGTAGATGTACTATGGATTTATCTATTTTTCTTTTTCTATTTTATTAGGTGATGAAAAATGATTAATTTTGCACAACTATTTTTAACATTCAATTAATAGAAATTATTTATGGAAGCAAATATTGCTGTACCAACTGACAAAAAAGAAACCTGGAGCGGTGGTGGTGTAAAACCATTTGGCGCTAGTTATGGTAAAATGATGATGTGGTTTTTCATCTTATCAGATGCATTAACTTTTTCGGGGTTTTTAGCTGCTTATGGCTTAACACGTTTTAAGTTTATAGATTCTTGGCCAATTGCAGACGAGGTTTTTACTCACGTTCCTTTTGTTCATGGAGATTTTCCAATGATTTACGTTGCAATTATGACGTTTATCTTAATTTTTTCATCTGTAACAATGGTATTGGCAGTAGATGCTGGTCATCAAATGAAAAAGAATAAAGTAGCATGGTATATGTTTGCTACTATTATTGGAGGTATTATTTTTGTTGGCTCACAAGCATGGGAATGGAATACTTTTATTAAAGGTTCTTATGGTGCTGTTAAAACTACAGATGGTAAAGTATTACAATTTGTAAAAGATGGTAAACAAATAGCTTTGGCAGATTTTGTTACAGGACCAAAAACAGATCATTTAGTAGAACATTCTAGAAAAAATGGTTTATGGTTTCAAAGCGGAGAAACTGTTGCTACATATTCTGTAGCACAAGTTTTACAAGCTTATAAAGCTAACCCAGCAATACAAGTTAGAACAGAATTAATAGATAACAAACAGAAAACAATACTTTCTAGAGAAGAAGGTTCTCTTCAATTAGCTAAAACTAAAATGGTTGTTGAAGGAGCAAACTTAAAAGCAAATGAGTATGGAAATACAATTTTTGCAGATTTCTTTTTCTTTATTACAGGTTTCCACGGTTTTCACGTATTATCTGGAATTATAATTAATATCATCATATTTTTTAATGTAATCTTAGGAACTTACGAGAAAAGAGGGCATTATGAAATGGTAGAAAAAGTTGGTTTATATTGGCACTTTGTAGATTTAGTTTGGGTATTTGTTTTTACCTTCTTCTACTTAGTATAATAAATAAAATAGATAGAAATGGCACACGCACACGAATCGAACACAAAAAGAATATGGATAGTTTTTGGTATTCTTTCTGTTATAACATTAGTAGAGGTTTATTTAGGTATAATTAAGCCAGAAGCTTTACACTTACACGGTCCAGGAACTAGTTGGTTAAATTGGATTTTTATTATCTTAACGTTAGCAAAAGCTTACGGTATTGCATGGGTATTTATGCATTTAGAAGGAGAAAAAAAATGGTTTAGACGCTCTATTGTATGGTCTGCAGTTTTCTTAATAAGTTATTTAGTAACATTGTTATTAATTGAAGGAGGCTATTTATTCGACACATTATCACCACTTGTAAAATGGTAATATAAAAATTTAAAAAGGTGGTTTTAACCACCTTTTTTTATACACTAAATTTAATTAGATAACTTATATTAAAGTAGCTTATGAAGTTTTTTACTAAAAAAAGAGTAGTACTGTTTTTGTTATTTATTTTTCCGTTAATCTGTTTTTTAATACTTTCTACAGGAAAAAACAATTTTAACAAACTACCAGTTATCACCAAAAATGTTTTAGATGTATCTGAAATAGATACAAATAAACAAACGAAGTTAGTAGACAATGTTTCTGTAATTTGTTTCTTAGGAAACGATGTAAACAAAAATAAATCTGGTCTTTTTAACTTGAATGAAAAAATTTATAAAGAGTTTATAGATAATAAAAAGTTTCAAGTTGTTGCCATTTTTCCTGAAGGAAATGAAATAGAAGCACAAAAATTAAAAGAACAATTAGGCGCCTTTACAGATATGAAAAACTGGCGTTTTGTTTCAGCTTCAAAAGAAAACATAGAAAACTTTTATAGTACATTTTCTGTAGATGAACCACTTGTAGATTTATCTTCATCAAAAGCTTTTTTAATTGATAAAAAAGTTAGTTTAAGAGGTAGAGTAGGTGAAAAAGAAGGTCTTTTTGGATATAATATGAATTCTGTTTCAGAATTAAAAGACAAGTTAAAAGATGATATAAAAGTCTTATATTATGAATATTATGCTGCCTTTAAAGAAAGAAATGAAAATAAAGCAGATAGAAAAATATAATTTATAATGAGCAAAAAATATTCTTACATAGGTATTGCATTTATTATTTTATTATTTGGAATATACACAGTACCTAAAATTGTAGATCGCTTTAAAGATTCAGATTTGGTTAAATTTGATAAAGTACCAGCTTTTGAATTTACCAATCAGGAAGGAAAAACTATTACTAATAAATCATATGAAGGTAAAGTACATGTTGTAGAATTTTTCTTTTCTACATGCCCTACTATTTGTCCAATTATGAACAAAAAAATGGTAACTATTCAAGACGATTTTTTTGGAAATCCAAATTTTGGTATCGCTTCAATTTCTATAACTCCAGAAATAGATACTCCAGAAATTTTAAAAGAGTATGCTAAAACCAATGGTATAACACATAAAAACTGGCATCTTTTAACAGGAAAAAGTGATGATGTAGTGTATGCACTTTCCAACAAAGGTTTTAAATTATATGTTGGTAAAGGTGAAGAAGAACATGGTGGTTTTGAGCATTCTGGTTTATTTGCCTTAGTAGATAAAGATGGTTACATAAGGTCTAGAAAAGATGAATATGGTAACCCAATAATGTATTACAGAGCAATAGAAGAACAAGGTTTTCCAGATCAAATAAAAGAATTAAAAGAAGATATTAAAATATTGTTGAATGAATAATTTAGCTCAAGAAAAAAAGTATAAAAAGATAATAACGGCATTATCAATTGTAATTCCATTAGCAGTAGCTGCATTATTTGGAGTTAATCTAAGAGAATTAGGTTTCGATGTAGAACCTTTAAAATTTCTTCCACCAATTTACGCAACCATTAATGGTATAACTGCCGTTTTATTAGTTGCAGCTGTAATTGCAATAAAAAAAGGAAATAAAAAATTACACGAACAATTAAATACAGCAGCAATTGCTTGTTCTTTACTGTTTTTGTTAATGTACATTGCTTATCATATGACTTCAGACTCTACATCATTTGGCGGAGAAGGAGTTATTAAGTATGTGTATTATTTTATTTTATTTACGCATATTGTATTGTCTGTTATTGTAATTCCTTTTGTTTTAATTACATATATGAAAGCAAAACTAGGTAAGTTTCCAGAGCACAAGAAAGTTGCAAAGAAAACTTTTCCTATTTGGTTGTATGTAGCCGTTACTGGTGTTATAGTTTATTTAATGATATCTCCATATTATGTTTAAAAATAAAACAATTTTCGCTTTTTTATTGATGTTAGTTTTTACTACTAAAAATGCGTTTGCACAATGTGCAATGTGTAAAGCAGTGGTAGAAAATGGAGATGTTTCTATGGCAGAAGGTGTAAATAATGGTATTACATATTTAATGGTTTTTCCTTACCTTTTAATTGGAATCTTATTTTTTACTATTTATAGATATAACAAGAAGGCTAAAAATTAACATTTAAATAAGAGTAAAACGCTGTAACATATTTTACTTTTAGTCGTCTTATTGATGTTACCAAAGTAAAAAAATGTTCAATTTTATATTGAGTGTGTTTGTTTTTGTTACAATATTTAAAATATTTAATTTTAAAACATTGTTTTATAAGCTTTTAACTATTTTTATTTTTTTGGTATAACTGTAAAAAAATCAACCAACGTAATATAAAAATTAAAGATTTTGAAAACCAAACTTATCCTATTTGTAGCATTATGTACTTCTATTGCTGCTTTTTCACAGAAACAATGGACTTTAAAACAAGCTGTAGATCAAGCTTTAGCAAAAAATATTTCTATACAACAGAATAAATTAAGTGTAGAACTTGCTAAAAAAGATGTAGAAATTGCAAAAGGTAACTTTTTACCAAATTTAAACGGTAGTACTGGTGGTAATTTAAATTTTGGGTCTGGTTTCGATCCTGTTTCTAACAACAGAATTTCTACGAGTATTTTTGGTGGATCTGTTGGTTTAAGTTCTGGTTATACAGTGTTTAATGGATATAGAAACACAAATACTTACAAACAAGCTAAATTAGGTGTAGAAACTAGTTTATATGATTTAAAACAAATTGAAAACGATATTTCTTTAAGAGTAGTAAATAATTATCTAAACGTTTTATTTGCTAAAGAAAATTTAGAAGTTGCTAAAGTTCAAGCAGAGATTAGTAAAAAACAAATTGAAGCTGCAAATGCTAGATTTGAAGCAGGTGTTATTGCAAAGGGAGAATTATTAAACTTTCAATCTACTGCTGCTAATGATATTCAAAATGTAATAATTCAAGAAAATGCTTTAGACTTAGCTTTATTAAATATTGCTCAGTTGTTACAAGAGCCAGCAGAAAACTTTGATGTTGCACCAATAGAAGTAGATGCACCTTCTTCTAACTTATTATATGATAACTCAACATCGGTTTTTGAAAAGTCTTTAAACTATATGCCAGAAATTGCTAGAGCAAAATTAGATATTGAAAATGCAGATTTTAATATTGCAATTGCTAAAGGTAGTTTTATGCCTACAATTACGGCATCTGCAGGTTTATCTACAAACTATGGTTTTAATTTGAATTTACCTGATGGGGCGTCTAATACTGCATTATTTACACAATTAGATAACAACCTTGGGTATGGTCTAGGTTTTAACGTAAGCATTCCTATTTTTAATAGATTTCAAACAAAAAATAGAGTTGCTAAATCTATTATAAACAAAGAAATTTCTGAGACAAGATTAGAAAGTCAGAAACTAATTTTGAAGCAAACTATTGAACAAGCATTTTTAGACGTAAAGTCTGGTTTAAAAGCTTATGAAGCAGCAAAAATTTCTTTAGATGCACAAAAAGAAGCATTTAAAAATGCACAAGAAAGATATAATTATGGTGCTATGACGTTGTTCGATTTTGATTTAGTAAGAACACGTTTAGTAAACGCACAAGGAGCAATGATTCGTTCTAAATATGATTATGTTTTTAAAACTAAAGTATTACAATTTTATTCTGGAGAGTTAGTTTTCTAATTATATCCTTAAAAACTTATATTGAACCTCACTCGTTTTAAAACTTGTGAGGTTTTATTTTTTTGAAATACTATCTTTGTAAAAAAAATAGAAATTGGCAATTATACTAAACATAGAAACTTCAACTAAAAACTGCTCTGTTAGCATTGCAGATAATGGTAAAATTATAGCTATTAAAGAATTGAATAATGGTAATTATTCTCATGCAGAAGTTTTACATCCTTTTATTGAAACTATTTTAAAAGAAGCTAAAATATCTAAAGCTAAAATAGACGCTATAGCTGTTAGTAAAGGCCCTGGCTCTTATACAGGATTAAGAATAGGTGTTTCTGCCGCAAAAGGACTTTCTTTTGCCTTAAATAAGCCATTAATATCTATAGATACATTAACATCTCTTTCTTATGCTATTTCTGTAACAGAAGGTGTTATAATACCAATGTTAGATGCAAGAAGAATGGAGGTTTATGCTGCGGTTTTTGATAAAGACAATAATAAAATTAGAGACATTAAAGCAGAAATTATAGATGAAAAATCTTATTTAGATTTTTTAGATAAAGGAAGTGTTTATTTTTTAGGTGATGGTGCTGAAAAATGTAAGGAAATAATTACACATGAAAATGCTGTTTTTATTAATGATAAGTTTCCTTCTTCTAAAGAAATGGCAGAATTATCATATTTTAAGTACAAAAAAAACGACATCGAAGATGTCGCTTATTTTGAACCTTTTTATTTAAAAGATTTTGTTGTTATCCCAGAAAAGAAAAAGAAACCTACTTTTTAATTTCTACTTGATGTGGGTAAGGAATTTCTATTCCTGCTTTGTCTAATGCTATTTTAGTATTTTCTGTAACATCAAAATAAACAGACCAATAATCTGCTGTGTTACACCATGGTCTTACTGCAAAATTTACAGAACTATCTGCCAATTCTATAACAGTTACTGCTGGTGCAGGATCTTTTAAAATCTTTGGGTGTGATGCTAATACACTCATTAAAACATCTTTTGTTTGTTTAATATCTGCATCATAAGAAACACCAAAAACTAAATCTACACGTCTTGTACCTTCAGTAGTAAAGTTTATAATATTACCGTTAGATAAAGAACCATTAGGTATAATAATTTCTCTATTAGATAAACCAGTAAGTTTAGTTGTAAAAATTTCTATTTCTTTAACAACACCAGTTTCTCCTTGTGCTTGAATTAAATCGCCAACTTTCATTGGTTTAAAAATCATAATTAAGACTCCACCGGCAAAATTTGCCAAGGAACCTTGTAAAGCTAAACCAACGGCTAAACCAGCTGCTGCTAATATTGCTGCAAAAGAAGCAGTTTCAACACCAAGTTTTGCAATTACAGTAATAAATAATAATATTTTTAAAATCCAATTTAATAAGTTTCCTAAGAATTTCTGAAGTGTTATGTCTACTTCTCTTTTTTTAAGTATTTTCTTAGTTGTATTTACTATTACTTTTATTACTATTAAACCGATAATTAACATGGCTACTGCCATTAATATCTTTGGTGTATATTCTACTAAAACTACTTTTAATTGATCAATATATTCTTCCATAAATTCTATTTAATTTCTAAAGTGTATTATAATATTTAACTACTTTTATAACATCAGTTATTTCTTTTCTATTTAATTTTTCTTTTTTTATAAAAGTTTTGATTTTTTTTGAATTTTCACCAAACACTGCATAAAAATCATTTTTACTTTTTGGTAATTTTATTAATTCATCATTATTTACCTTTAAGTAATATGTATCTTTCTTTTGTATAAATTTAGATTTTTTTGCGCTTTCAAATTGATTTTGTGCAACTTTACCTTTTTTGAATACTACTTGTTGTTTTGTATATAAAGAGGCTTTTCCTTTAAAATTAATTTCAAAATATTGTAATTCATCATTAACATTTATAACTTTAAAGTTCCTATTTAATTTAGTAAAATGAATTTCTTGGTTTTCTATTTTGGATAAAAAATAGATTTTTCCATCTTTTATAAATTCCATTTCATCTGCGAAAATATTGAAACGTAAATAAAATGTGTCATCTAAACCAGTTATTTTAGCCTCAATATATTCTTCAGTTAAAAACCTTAAATGTTGTGTTTTTCCTGAAGCATCTTCTGGAGTAACACCATCAATTCTTGTGTTTGGGCCTTTTATGGTTATAGATAGGCCATTTTGCCTTTCTAATTGTCCAAACATTGTAATAGTTTGAATTAAGATTACAATAGTTACTAATACTTTTACATTTTTCATTGCTTTAATTTTTATGTCAACAAAGTTAATATTATTGCTATAATTGCTGGTATGGATTGAATATAAAATATTTTTATTTTGTTTGTTGAATATGCACCATATACTCCAGCTATAAATACACAAACTAAAAAGAAAAGAACAGTTGGTTCTTTATTATAGAATAGAGACCATATTAAACCTGATGCTAAAAACAAATTATATAGCCCTTGGTTTGCTGCCATAACCTTAGTTTCTATGGCAAATTCTTTTGTTTTTATATCAAAAGCATTCATCCCTTTTTTAGTAGTCCATAAGTATACTTCTATATAAAATATATAAATATGTATTAATGCTACTAAAATTGTTACTGTTATTTTGAGGTATTCCATAATAGCTTTATAATTAAAAAACGGTTTAATAGTACTATTAAACCGTTTTTTAATTGATTTAGTTTACTTCAAAAGTAATTTTTAAATTTACTCTAAATTCTGCTACTTCTCCATTCTCTACAACAGCACTTTGAGATTGTACAAATACAGATTTTATATTCTTAACAGATTTAGATGCTTGTTTTACTGCTTTTTTAGTTGCGTCTTCCCAACTTTTTTCTGAGTTTGCTAGAACTTCTATAACTTTCATTATTGCCATATTACTTGTTTTTAATTATTAGTATGTTATGTAAATATAATAAAATCAAGTGGTTATTTAGTATTTAAACCCCAATGTTAATTTAATGTTACGTAATTGTTTGTAAATTGTTATAAAAACCTTATATTTGTAAATGTAGTGTAAACCCTAAAAAAAATACGTCATGAAAAAAATACTTACAATTGCAGTTTTTTGCATAGCAACAATAGGATATTCTCAAGAAACTAAACCAACTTACGAAGCTGAAGGGGATTTAGTTAAAGCTACTTATTACCATGAAGATGGTTCAGTTAGTACAGAAGGTTATTTTAAAGACAAAAAACTAACTGGTAAATGGACTCGTTTTGATAAACAAGGAAATAAAACTCAATTAGCTTTTTATAAAGAAGGTAAGAAAACAGGTAAATGGTTTTTCTGGAATGAAGAAGGTTCTTTGAAAGAAGTTACTTATAACAATAACAATGTAGAGAGTGTTAACTTATGGAAACAAGAATCTAAAGTTGCTGTAAACAGATAAGAATCTTTATTATTATCAAATAAAAAAAATCTAAAGTATATTTACTTTAGATTTTTTTTGTTCTATGTTTTTTTTAATAAGACTTAAATCTAATTAATTTTATTATCTATTATTAAATTAACGTTTGTAATTGATTTAAGAGCCCTTTACTTTTCTTGATTAGTTCTTCTATAGTTATCATAAAAAAAACGCTTAGAAATAAATCTAAGCGTTTTTTTATGTATGTTAATTAAGTTTTAATTACTCAACTAATAAAGAAAAAGGAATGTTATAACTAACACCTACTGGCTTACCTCTTTGCTTACCTGGTTTCATTTTAGGTAATAACTTCATTACTTTAATAACTTCAGCTTTAATTTTTGGGTGAGGTGCTCTTGCATTTACATTTACAATATTACCTTGTCTATCAATTTTAAAACCAATAAATACTCTCTTTTTTCCTGGAGAAAGACCTAATTCATTAGGTAAATCTGCATCAAATTTTCTAGAGAAGTGCTTTTGTACCATTTTACTGAAACAATCTTTTAACTCTTTCTTATTACCTTTACATCCAGGAAATACTGGTGCATCTTCAATAATCATAAAGTTTACATCTTCAATAACTTCTTCAGCTTCTTCTATTTCTACAATTTCTTCAACTTCTACAGCTTCATTTTCATCTGTTTCAGTAGATTCTATTACAGTTTCTTCAACTTCTTTTTCATCTTCAACAACTTCAATTTTTTCTGGAGTTGGTGGTGGTGGTGTTTTTGGCTTAACTGGTTCTATTCTTTCTGTAATAGGAATTTCTTCATCCATGTCAGCATTCATATTTACAACACCTAAACTACTAGTAGTTTTGTCGTAAGTCTTCTTTTCAATTGCAGCATATGTTACAAATAAAGCTAGCACAAGCCCAATTTGCATAAATATTTTACTGTAATTTTCTAAGTTCGATTTAGGGTCTTTCTTTATTTCCATTGAATAAGAGTTTTATATAGTTCGCTAATTTAACTAAATTATTGTGTTAAATACAAGTCTTTTTATTTTTTAACCTCATTTTTTTTAAAAAAAACAGTAAAAAATAATAAACCTAACAAAACACCAACTGAATTTGCAATAATATCTAAGTAATCGCCAGTTCTATAACTTGTTATTGTTTGTTGCAATATTTCAATAATTATGCCAAACAATATACAAGAGATTACAACTAGGTTCTTTTTGTTCTGTTTGTAAAAAGTAAGTAGCCAAGAGATTGATAATGTAAAATATGCAATACAATGTTGCCATTTATCTATGTGGCTAATTGCAATATTATATTTAGGCATTCTCATTAAGCTTAAATACAAAATACTAACAGTTACAATTATTGCAATTATTAATATTTTATCCTTTAATAAGGCTAGTATATCCTTCAGCATCTAATAAGTCTTCTATTTGAGAGCTATCAGATATTTCAATTTTTATCATCCAACCTTTGTTATAAGGATCTGAATTTACTAATTCTGGTTCATCTTCTAATTCTTCATTAAATTCGATAACTTCTCCTGTTAAAGGCATAAATAAATCTGAAACTGTTTTTACAGCTTCTACAGATCCAAAAACTTCTCCTTCTTCTACAGTATCATCTAAAGTGTCTACGTCTACATATACGATGTCTCCTAATTCACCTTGTGCAAAATCTGTAATTCCTACAGTTGCAATATTACCTTCAATCTTAATCCACTCGTGGTCTTTAGTGTATTTTAATTCTGATGGAATGTTCATTTCTTAATAATTTTTATTGTTGTTATTGTTTAATTTCCTCCTAAATTATAGATAATATTAAAGCCACCATTTATTGCTTGTCTTGGAAACGTGGTAGAAATAGCATATCTAGATGTTTGGTGATTATAGTAAAATGATGCTGTTAAGCTATTACTTAATCTATAATCGGCTGTAAATTTAATAGAAAATAAGTTTTGTCCACCACTTATTTGATTATTATCTTCATCTACAGCTCTAATTTGTGTTAAATTATCTCTTAAAGATACATCTGCTCTTAAATTAATGTCTCCTTTTAAGGTTGTTTTCTTACCTGTAAAACGAGTATTCATTTTTACATCTTTAAAAACGTAACCTAAACCAAAAATATATTCTGTTCCTTTAATGTCTGTTAAAGTACTATTGTTAAAATTCATTGTTAATGTTCTGTCTCTTTTAATTTCTCCTCTTAAAGAAAAAGAGTTTCTCATTTTCATATCTACTTTAATTAAAGGAGAAAATTCATCTACTAAAGTAACAGCAGAAACTAATAATTCTGGTTCATAATTTCCTGCGGAATTTGTTGCAGAGAAAGCATTTAAACCATCATATTGTAAGTTATTGGTAAAACTAGATACAGTGTAAGAAGATTTATAACCATGTGATACAACAAAATTACTAAAGTTCTTTTTAAAGAAATCTAGTTTCATTAGGCCAGTGTAACGTAAAGTCCAATTAGGAATTGGTATATTTCTAAATAAACCTGTATTTACTTTATCTGGATTTGAACCTGAATATGCTGCCATAAAAGCAGGTAATAATACTTGTTGACTATTTTCGCCATAACCAGCAATAGGTGCACCACTTTCTGTAGCTAGCCTATTTGCTATAATAGCTCTGTTATCTCTAAATTCTTGAAACAAAGCATCACCATCTGAAAATGCTGTTGCTATCATAGAATGACTTGTACTAAAGTTTCCTGTTTCAAATGCCGGCGCACTAAAATCTAATTCTCCGTTTGTAGAACCATTTTCTATAATATCTAATTGTTGAGATAAATCTCTAGTTTTAATTTTATTACCTCTAACATCAATATTTAAGTCTTTAAAAGGCTTAACCGTAAAAGTATAATCTAATTTATTGTAATGTGTTCTACTATATGTTTTGTTATAATATTCGCTATTGTCTGGGTCTCTTGGGCCAACCAACCAACCATTTTGTAAGGCTTTATTTCTAATGTCTACTTGACTACCAAAGGCAAATGATGTTGGTGCACCACCAAGAAAACCAACTTCTTCTGTATAACCAGGTAAATATTGTCCGTTATTTTCTGTGTAACTAATTTTACCTTGTTTTACTGAAGTTACAACATCATAAACACCTTTTAAAAGTTGTTTTCCTAAAGAAAGTTTTTTCTTTGTATTTGCTCTTCCAGGAGCAGGAGGTAACCCATTTCCAGGAACTCCTTTAGCGTTTTTACGTCTATTTTTTGATAACAATAGTTTTTCAAATCCTAAGCTTTTATAGAATTTCTCAAAAGTAAAAGTTGTGTTTAAGTTATGTGTATTAGAATTCTGAATTACATTACCAACCAAATCTACGTAAGCTACATCTACACCACCTACATCAATAGAACTTTGTGCTGCGGCTTGCCAATCAAAATCTGCACTATAAGCATAATCTGCTTTTACCCAACTTAAGAAAGGAACTTTGTTTATAGGTAATTGGTATGTTCCGTTTAATTTTTGATGATAATGGTTTGCTCTTCCTGTATTAAAAAATTCATCAAAAATCTGAATTTCATCATTATCTCCAAAAGTATCATAAATGTAACTATTGGTTGCATTAAAATTAAATTGAAGTGATTTAGTTAAATCGAAACCAACTGTATAGTCCCAATCAAATAAAAATCTACGCTGTATTAATTCTGGTTGATCAGATAAACCTTCTACTAAATTTCTAGATTGTTGTTCTGTAAAATTTCTATTAATTCTAGAGTTTACAGCTACAGTAGATGGTATAGGATTAAAGTTAAAATCTTTAATCAATTTAAAATATTTACTTTGTAGAAAAGAAATATTTTTAAATGGTTCTATAGATTTTGCTTGAAAATTATAGTTATAAGTTGCCCCAGCTGTTACACTTTCGTTTGTATATTTTTGTATGTTATAATCTCTATGAAATTCTTTATTATGAGCATATGAAACAGATACGTTTTCAACGTCATAAAATTTTGGTTTTTTTGTTGAATTAGGATTTCTATTCTTTTTAACATTTATGAAACTAATACTAGTTCTTTTAGTGTAATCTCTAGAAAACTCACTATTTGGATTTTGTTCTAAGGCATCTTCTAAGGTTACATCTTGGTATTGAGGATCATATTTTGGATCTATAAATTTCTCTCCTATACTGTAACTCATAGGTAATTGAATTCCCCATTTAGCAGGAGTTAAAACTTTACCCAAATTAACAGTTGTTGCAACATCATATTGTTTTGTTTCGTCTAAACTACGTTGGTTAACTCTATCTTCTACGTTACCAAAACCAACAGTAGACATGCTACCTGCTAGAGAAACATTTGCAACATCTGCAAAATTAGCATCTGCATTTACTACTGCAGCCCAACCTCCTTGGTTATCAAAACCAGCAGAACGTAATTCATTAAACCAAATTTCTGCACTTTTAGAGGTTAAAGATGTGTTTTTAATACCTAACATTATGGTTCTTAATTGTGCCAATGTAGGGTTTCCTTTTACACTTATTTTATAAGGTAAATTTGGGTCTTGTTCTTGTGATTGATATATTTCTGCTACAGAAAAATTAGCATTATTTCTTTCTAATTTTATTTTACCAAATGTTTCTAAAAAAGCATCTAAATTATTTGCTTCTGGCCAAATGTCTAATGCAGAAGTTCCGTTTTTTGTAACATTAAGAGGTAATTCAATTTGATAAAAGTTTTCATTTAAATCTGTACCTAACCTTATAATTGCAGACAATTCACCATTATTTATTGCAACTTCTCCTTGGTTTTGTTGAAGGTGCATAAACATTTTTAACTGCTTAAAGCGTCTTAAATCTACACTTATGTTTTTGTAAATTGCTCTTACTTCATCTGGTTGTAATCTATTTACTTTTAAAGTTACAGATTGTTCGTTTTGCAACTGTACTGTTGTACTACCTTGTAAACGTTCTCTCTCTATACCTGGAGGTTGTATATAACTTCCTTCATTTTGTTCTATACTTACAACTCCAACTTCAAAATCATTTAATTCATCTTGTGTTAATTCTCTGTCTGGTGTTGTAGTTTGGTCTAGAGTTCTCACATAACGTCTCCAGTCTCCACGAACTAAATCTAATTCTCCAAAACGAACAACTACTGGCATTTTAAAATTAGTTAAAAACATTCTAACAAAACGAATACTATTAAAATCTGAAATACCGTTTATTGGTGTTCCGCTTCTAACAGGCACTCTAAATTGATACCATTTTGTTTGTTGTGTATTTCCGTTCTCTAAAGTTACTGTAGTCGTTTTTTCGTCAACAATATAACCAACACCTTTTCTTAAATCTGCTTGATTCATAGAAATTTTATACTCGTAGTAACTTTCTACGGTATTCATGGTTTGGTCTCTATTAATATCTTCTGTATCTGGGTATGTAGAAGAAGAAGTAGGGTATGCTTCTGTAGATTGATTTAGCGTTGGTGAATTACCTTGTGTGTTGTTAAAGTCTTTATATCTAGTAATTAAAGAGGCATCTATAGCATCTAAATTACTTCCTCTAAAGAATTGAAAATTATCTGCTGCAGGATCTCTTAAATTAGTAAACTGCCCAATTCCAGGTAATGTTTTCTCTTCAGCATCATTTAAACCATCGAAACCAATATCTTGGTTTGTTCTTGCTTCATCTTGTTCGTTAAATGCATAAATTATAGATGGATTTCTAGGTACATCTCCCCAAGTAGTTCTATTTACGTTACTTCCAGTAACCTTTAAACCATCTTCTGGTAAACCGTTTTCGTACATTTTACGGTTATCTTTTAATATATCTTCAGAAATATTACCAAGATTAATATATAAATCCCCTACTTGGTTTACTGGGTTATCAGGATCAATTCCTGTTGGCAAACCTTCTTCTGTTGTTAAAGAATAATTTTGATAAGGATCCATGATCCAAAATTGCATGTACTCTACATTTGCTTGGTCAAAATTATTGGTAGTTAATGGTCGCATTATTCCTCCCCATCTTGTTTCAGGATTTGGTAATGTTACGTTTTCCTCTTGTATTATTGCAGAAGGATCATAGTTATAAGAGCCTCTTTCTTGTGGAAAATAAGCTAAATCTAAAGTTCTTACTAAAGAGTTTTGTGTAATATCTAATTGTACATTAGGGAATAATTCTCTGTAATTAATTTGTCTTGTTTCTGCTCTAGAAAGTTCATCTGCATCTATACTTGCAGGTGTATCTCCAACACCATAAAATATCTGATCTACACTATACCAAGCTAATTTTCCTCTTTTATAGTTGTACGCTAAACCATCACTTTCTCCATTAAAACCAGGAAAATATTTAGGCGTACTTGCTTCATACCAATCTAATGCAGATAGAATACTAATTGGTACTTGCGAAGCTTCAAAATCATCTATATAAGAAGTTGCAGCGCCAGCAACATCAATTCCACTTGGTGTTCCAGGAATTAGATAAGCCATATCTCCTTTAACAGAAAGGTTAGATGGTGCATCTGTATCTACAAAAGGCAATTTGTTTGCTAATTTTGTAAAATAAGGAACTTCTGTAGAGTAATTAAAATTGAAACCTAACATAGTATTATCTATAGGTTCTGCTCCAAAATTAACTTTAGGAGTTAAAGGTCTTTCTTCTATGTTTAAGTAGGTAGCACCAACTACAAAATCTTCAGAGAATTTATGTTCTACATCAACACCAAAAAATGTTTTTCTTTGTTGATTGAAAACAGAATTATTTTCTGTAGACACACTAATAGGTACTCCAGAAGCTTGTAAACCAGGATCTATAATTTGAACCTTACCTGCCAAATAATCTACCACGTAATCTACACCTTCGACTAATTGTCTACCACCAGCAGAAACTCTTACAGAACCTCTTGGCACGTTAAAAGCACCTATAGGTATACCTCCAGAATTTTCAGATTTAAAATATCCTTTTAAGAAATACTTGTCTTTGTTCTGAAAGTTGTTTTTAATGTTGATTTTTGTATTTAAATACATTTCTTTGAATAAGAAATTAGCATCTAAAGGGTTTGTTAAAGCATCTTCTAAATCTTTACCAAAAGGTTCTGGTTCTGGGAAAAAGATGAAACCATTTTCTGAATTTACAGTTATACCTTCTACATAATCGAAAAAACCATCTGGACTTCTAAATTGACTCTGATCTAGTTGATCTAGATTTAAAACTTGTAATAAAGGTAAATTAGAAATACCTGCAGTTTGTGCGTTTTGTAAAACATTAGAAGGTATACCTGTTTGGTCATCTCTATACTGAATCTCAAATCTAAAACCATCTTGTGTTAACGGAAAAGCACCTAAAGCATACACGTTTTTCATCATTAAACGCCAAGTAGGAAAAGACTCATCTTCACCTGTTGTAATATTAGCTCTTTTTGTTTGTAAAATTTCTGAACGTAATAGTTTAACAGCTAAATTGTTTGGTGCTTGTATTCCATCGTTAGAAAACTCACCAACTTTAAAAGAATTTTTAGTACTACCAACTACATTTCCAGCAACTGTATATTCATAAGCAACGGCTAAAACTTCACCATCATTTAATCTTCTGTTTAAAGAAATAAAACCTAATTGTGGGTTTAATCGATATTCATTTTCTTGTAATTTTCTTGCGTTTTCTAGAACAGAATAGTTTGTTCCGTTTTGCATATTGTAAGGTTGCAAAGTACCATCTACTGTAGAAACATCTCTTATACCACCACCAGGTATAATTTCTGTTCCAATTCTGTTTGCACCATTAAAAGGTAAGTTATTTCCAGAAACCTGGGCTTGTGTAATTGCTGGGTTTAAAACAACCCCGTTTTCATCAACTAAAACGTTAGATTCAGATTCTCCAATATCTGCAAAAGCAACTATACTTCTAAAATCTTCTGTACTTGCGTTTCTATTAGTTATCCAAACTTCTACTCTTGTAATATTTATTGGACTGTTTATTAATGGGTAGTTTTTTAATGAATTAGCGTAGTTATCTATAAAATATTGCGATAAGAAGAAGTGTCTGTCATTATCATAATCTGTAGTTCTTAATTCAAAAGGTTGTATAGAGGCACCACCTTCAGAAACTACGGTTTTACTTTCAGAATTTTGTTGAGAAAATACAGCTGTAATACTAGTATTACCAAATTTTAAATCTGTTTTTACTCCAAATAAACTTTGTGCTCCATTAATTAAAGAGTTTTTAATTGGCATAGAAATATTACCAGCTTCAAAACCTTGTAAAATATCATCTTCATTTGGTTCGAATCCAATTTTTACTAAATTTTGAAAATCGAAAGATGCTTGTGTATCGTAATTTGCAGTGAAATCTAAACGCGTACCAACTTGAGCTCTAATACTTGCGTTTATTTGCTGATCAAAATCAAAAGTAAGGTTGCTTCTGTTTTCTTCAGAAATTTGCGGATTGTCTGTGTTTTGATAAATAAAACCAAGCTTTAAGTTTAAACTACCTGTTGGTGTTACTTTTACTTCGGTTCCTCCAAAAATAGTTTCAAAAAACTTATTATCTACATAATAAGTTGGTAGTAAGTCTTTTTGTGCTTCTTTAGAACCTTTTTTCTTGCTATTAGTAGCACTTACTTTGTCTTTAAAATACTCTAGCATATCTCTTTTTAAGCGATATTGCTGGTATTCTCTTGGAGATAAATAAATAGGAGTTCTTGTATAATAGTTTCCTATTTTTTCTACAATTACATATTTGTTTAGAACTTTATCAAAGATGATTTCCTTTTTTGCTAAATCATCTAAATATAAACCACCTTTTTGTGAACTTTTAAAGTTATAGCGTAAATCTACAGAGTCTTTAGAAACGTTTGTAGAGTCTTTTTTTGTGTTATTTTGTGCGTAAGTAGTTAAGCTTACTGTAAAAGTAAATGCTAGAAATAAAAACGTACTTTTAAAAAACGTACTCAATTGATTATAAACTTTTTAAGGCTAATTTTATTATTTTTTCAACAGAAGCATCTGCATGTTCTTTTGTAATTAGATTTACTAACTTTTCTGATTGTTTTCTATTGAAACCTAATACTTCTAAAGCAGATAACGCTTCATCTTTATTTGTATTGCTTGTTGTAACAGAAACTTCATCAATATCAAAAGTCTTTAAAATCTTATCTTTTAAATCTACAATAACCCTTTGTGCTGTTTTTGCGCCAATACCTTTTACAGATTGTATTAAGGCAACATTTTCTGAAGCAATTGCTTGTTGAATTTCTTCTGACGTCATAGAAGACAACATTGTTCTTGCTATACTTGGCCCAACACCAGAAACAGAAATTAAGAACTTAAAAATAGCTCTTTCTGTTTTATTAATAAACCCGAAAAGAGTGTGTGCATCTTCTCTTATAGAAAGATGCGTATATAAAACAACGTTTTCATCTGCAGGTAATGCAGAAAAAGTGTTTAAAGAAATATGAAGTAAATAACCAACACCATTGCAATCTACAACAACTTCTGTTGGATTTTTTTCAACTAATCTTCCTCTAACTTGTGTTATCATAACAATCTTTTCAGGCTTCTAAAATACTACTTTTTATTTGTTGTTTCTTTTTTCTTTTTGTTGTGCATCTACAACAGCTAAAGCAGCCATGTTTACCATTTCATCTACACTTGCACCTAATTGTAAAATATGCACAGGTTTATTAAAACCTAAAATTACAGGTCCAATAGATTCTGCACCTTCTACTTGCTTTAATAGTTTGTATGTAATGTTTGCAGATTCTAAGTTAGGAAAAATTAAAACATTTACTTTTTTACCATTTAATTTAGAAAAAGGAAATTCTTTTGCTAACATTTCTGGATTTAAAGCAAAATCTGCTTGTATTTCTCCGTCTAAAACTGTGTCTGGAAAATGACGATGTATATATGAAACAGCTTCTCTAATTTTCTTTGAAGTTTCTGAATTAGAAGATCCAAAATTAGAATAAGATAACATTGCAATATTTGGTTTCATACCAAACATATTTACAAATTTACCTGTCATTTGTGCAATTTTAGCTAATTCTTTAGCAGAAGGATTTTCGTTAATAGTAGTATCTGCTAAAAATAATGGTCCTTGTTTTGTTAGCATTAAATTACAAGCTGCTATTCTAGAAACATCTTTGTCTTTTTCTATTAACTCTAACATTGGTTTTACAACTGTTGGGTAAGGTCTAGAGTAACCAGTTATTAAAGCATCTGCTTCACCTTCATTTACCATCATTGCTGCAAAATAATTACGCTCTCGCATTAATTTTTTTGCTTCAGAAAAAGTACGTCCTTTTCTTTGACGTGTTTTCCAATATGCTTCACCAAAACGAATTCTTCTTTCTTTTTCTTCGTCTGTTTTTGGGTCTATTATTGTTACATCTGCAGAAAAACCAATTTCTTCTTTTAACTCTAGAATTACTTCTTTTCTACCAAGTAAAATTACTTTAGCTAGTTTTTCTTCATGTACTCTTTGCGCAGCTTTTAATACGTCTAAATGATCTGCTTCAGCAAAAACAACACGTTTTGGGTTGCTTTTTGCTCTGTTATGTAAAAGTCTAATTTCTTTACTTCCAGAACCAGAGCGTTCCATTAATTCTTCTCTATATCTTTCCCAATCTGTTATTGGTTCTAAAGCAACACCAGAATCCATTGCAGCTTTTGCAATTGCTGGTGGAATTTCATAAATTAATCTAGGATCAAATGGTTTTGGTATAATGTATTCTCTACCATATGTTAAGCTTACTTCATCATAAACAATGTTTACTTGTTCTGGTACAGATTTTTTTGCTAAGTCTGCTAAAGCATGTACAGCAGCCATTTTCATCTCCTCGTTAATTTTAGTAGCTCTAACGTCTAAAGCCCCTCTAAAAATAAATGGAAAACCAAGCACATTATTAACTTGATTAGGATGATCTGATCTTCCTGTAGCCATTATAAGATCTTTTCTTGTTGCTACAGCAATATCGTATTCTATTTCTGGTTCTGGGTTTGCCATTGCAAAAACAATAGGGTCTTTTGCCATTGTTAAAAGCATTGCTGGAGAAACCACGTTTCCTTTAGATAAACCAATAAAAACATCTGCATTATGCATTGCTTCTTCTAAGGTTTTTATGTCTTTATCTGTAGCAAATTCTGCTTTTTGTGATGTAAGGTTATCTCTATCTTTTCTAATAACCCCTTTACTATCGCACATTACAACGTTTTCTCTTTTTACACCTAATTTTAAGTATAAACGTGTACAAGAAATTGCAGCAGCACCAGCACCATTAACAACAATTTTTACTTTGCTAATGTCTTTTTCTGCAATATCTATTGCGTTTTTTAATGCAGCAGCAGATATAATTGCTGTACCATGTTGGTCATCATGCATTACAGGAATATCTAACTCTTCCTTTAAACGTCTTTCAATTTCAAAAGCTTCTGGAGCTTTTATGTCTTCTAAGTTTATTCCACCAAAAGTAGGTGCAATTGCTTTTACTGTTTGTATAAAAAGTTCTACATCTGTAGCATCTACTTCAATATCAAAAACATCTATATCTGCAAATATTTTAAAAAGTAAACCTTTACCTTCCATTACAGGTTTAGATGCATCAGGCCCAATGTCTCCTAAACCTAAAACAGCAGTTCCGTTAGAAATTACAGCTACCAAGTTTCCTTTAGCAGTATATTTATAAACATTGTTTTTGTCTTTTGCAATTTCTAAACAAGGTTCTGCAACACCAGGTGAATATGCTAATGCTAAATCGTGTTGAGTAGCGTATTTTTTAGTGGGAACAACCGCAATTTTTCCCGGTTTTGGTTTTGCATGATATACTAAAGCTTCGTGTCTTTTTCTAGAATCGCTCATATAATATTTGTTTGCTTGTTTAAGCCACAAATATATGGTTTTCAAAGATTAGAAAATGAAGAAAAGTAATCTTTTATAAATTGAATATTTCCTTTTAAACTTCATAATTTTGTGTTTTTTAAGAGACTATTTTATCCTTTTAATTATAGGCTTTTTAGAAGTATTTTTCTATTGAGGCAACTTTTAATCTATTTTTGTAGTCTTAATATTTAAGAGTTCATTATGTTTGGTTTAACAAATTTTAAACTTTTTCTTGTAACTTAAAAGCTATGTTTGCGTCTATCAACTAAACCTATTTTATGAAAAAAATTACTTTTTTACTACTATTCTTTGTAGCGTTTGCTCTTAAGGCTCAAATTAAAGGAAGTGTTACAGATAAAAACGGAGAGCCGCTTTCTTTTGTTAGTGTTTATTTAAATAAAACTGTAACAGGAACTACTACTAATGATAATGGAGATTATATTTTAAACCTAAAAAAAACAGGAAAATATACGCTGGTTTTTCAATTTATAGGTTTTACTACGCTTAAAAAAGACGTAAATATTACTTCTTTTCCTTTTGAATTAAATGTAGTTTTAGAAGAAGAAAATGTTCAATTAAACGAAATTGTAATTTCAACAAAAGACAATCCTGCAAATAGAATTATTAGAAATGCTATTGCAAGTAAAGACAAGAATACAGAAAAGTATGCAAATTATACTGCAAAGTTCTATTCTAGAGGTTTAACAAGAATAAAAGATGCGCCAGAAAAATTTTTCGGACAAAGTACTGGCGATTTTGGTGGAGGTTTAGATTCTACAAGAAGTGGTATTATTTATTTATCTGAAACTTTTTCTAATATTTCATTTCAGAAAAAACCTAAAAAGTTTAAAGAAAAAATAGTGGCATCTAAAGTTTCTGGGCAAGACAATGGTATAAGTTTTAACAGAGCAGAAGATTCTAACTTAGATTTATATGAAAATAGTATTGAAATTTTTAATGGTTTAATTTCTCCAATTTCTACCAATGCATTTAGTTATTATAATTATAAATTGGTAGGTACTTTTTACGATAAAAATCAGAAATTAATTAATAAAATACAATTATTACCTAAGCGTAAAAACGATAGAATCTTTGAAGGTTTTATTTATATTGTAGAAGATGATTGGGCTTTATATGGTATAGATGTTACAACAACTGGTGCACAAGTAAACATACCAATTGTAAACTTATTAAAAGTAAAACAAGGTTATAATTATTCCGAAGAAATAAAAGGTTGGGTTTTAATAAACCAAACATTAGATTTCGATTTAAATTTCCTAGGTTTTAAGCCAAGTGGAAAATTCTCTTATACATATTCAGACTATAATTTTAAACCAGATTTTAAAGAAAGCACATTTACAAATGAAGTTTTATCTTTCGAAGAAAATGCAACTAAAAAAGACACGTTGTTCTGGAATAAGTTAAGACCAGTTCCTTTAACACAAGAAGAAGTTTCAGATTACAAAATTAAAGACAGTATTAAGGTCCTTAGAAAATCTAAAAAATATTTAGATTCTTTAGATGCCAAAGGAAATAAATTTGGTTGGCTAGATCCAATAACTGGGTATACTTTTAGGAATACTTTCGAAGACAAATCTTTTTCTTACAACGGTCCTTTATTAAGAACAGGTTTTAATACAGTGCAAGGTTTTTACACTGGCGCAGGTTTTAGTTATTTTAAATCTTTAAATGAAACAGGAAAATGGTGGAGCGCAGGAATAAATGCTAATTATGGTTTTTCTGATAAACGCATTAGACCAACTGCTTATTTTTCTAAAAAATGGAACAATATTTCTAGACCTAGATTGTATGCAACAATTGGTATTACAACGCCTCAGTTTAACGAAAGAGAGCCAATTTTAAAGTTAAATAACACTTTTAGTTCTTTAATGAACAATTTTAATTACATGAAAATTTATGAGAAACAAGCTGCACAGGTTTCGTATTCTCAAGAACTTAAAAACGGAATTTACTTTTCTGCTTCTTTGGGTTATGCAAAAAGAAAACCTTTATTTAATACCACTAATTTTTCTTGGGTTGCTGCAGATAAAAACGGAGGTTATACATCCAACAATCCTTTAGATGTAACAGATTTTACAGTTGGTGCTTTTGAAACACATAATATTGCAACGTTAGATTTGGCAACAAGAATTGTTTTTGGTCAGAAATATTTATCATACCCAGATAGTAAAGAAAATATTGGAAACGATAAATACCCAAGTATAGGTTTAAGATATAGAAAAAACTTTGGTGCAAGTAATTCAGATTTAAATTCAGATGTATTTATTGCAACAGTAAAACAAGATATAAATGCTGGTAATTATGGTGTTTTTAAATACAATCTTAGAGGTGGAATTTTCTTAGAAAAGAAAGATATTGCTTTTATGGACTTTTTACAGCCAAACGGAAATCAATTAACGTATCCTTTAAAAACAGCAGGAATTGGTAATTTTGGTTTGTTAGAATATTATAAGTTTTATTCTAATGATAAATATGCAGAAGCACACATAGAACATAATTTTAGAGGTGCACTTTTAGGTAAAATTCCATTATTAAATAAATTGAATTTTCATTTAGTAGCTGGTTCTAAAGCATTGGTAATGGCAGATGCAAAACCATATACAGAATATTCTGTAGGTTTAGATAATCTTGGTTTTGGTAAATGGCGTTTTTTACGTCTAGATTATGTAATGTCTAATTACAATGGCGTTTCAGAAAACGGATTCTTGTTTAGATTCAGTTTATTCAATTAATAAAAAACACATGAAAATAGAAATTCTTTTCTTCGGAATTACTTCAGATTTAATTAATGAAACGCAACTAAAAATTGAGTTTCAAGATGCAATTTCTGTAGCAGATTTTAAGATGAATTTAAAACAAAAATATCCGCAGCTAGAAAACATAAATTCTTATGCAATTGCTGTAAATGAAGAATATGCAGAAGACAACATTGTTTTAAAAGAAAATGATGTTGTAGCTGTAATTCCGCCAGTTAGTGGAGGTTAAAAAAGAGGTTAATTTTGTAAATACTTTTTATCAACATAAAAAGTTCCGAAAGGAATAATAGAGGCAATTAAAACAATTGCTAGTGTTTTGTTGTTCCAATTCATTTCCTTTTTTATTAAAATTGCCAATACAATATATAACATAAATAAAATACCATGAGGCATTCCTAACATTTTTACATAAGAAGCATCGCCTTGTAAATACTTAATTGGTGTTGCTATAAAAAGTAGTAATAAGTAAGAGACTCCTTCTAAAAAGCTAATAATTCTAAAGATGTTTTTCATTTTTTATGTTATTGGGTAATCTTAAGCAAAAATACAAATTTGTTTCCCTATTTTTGTTGAACAATGCAGAGAACTTCCATAAAAATTACGTCAGAAAAATTAGATTTACAAGAATGCTATAGTTTTGTAGAAGATGATTCTTGTGGTGGAATTTCTGTATTTGTGGGTACTGTTAGAAATGATACACAAGGTAAAGAAGTAACACAATTAGATTTCTCTACGTACAAACCTATGGCAATTAAAGAAATGCAAAAAATTGCAGATTTGGCTTTAGAAAAATTCGATGTTAAAAAAATAGCCATTCATCATGCAGAAGGTATGTTGCAAATTGGCGAAGTTCCTGTAATAATTACTGTTTCTTCTAAGCACAGAAAAGCTGCTTTTACAGCATGTGAATTTGCTATAGATACTTTAAAAGAAACAGTGCCAATTTGGAAAAAAGAACATTTTTCAGACGGTGAAGTTTGGGTAAACGCCCATCCTTAAGTTTCTTTTTATTTTTTATTAATTGCTTTTCTACTCTGTAACCATAAGTAAAATTGAAGACCAAATAAGATTGCGCCCGCCAATAAATGCACAGCTTGTGTACCTAAAGGAATTTCTGCATAATACATTAAAATACCAGAAATTACCTCTAAGAAAATTAAAGCAATAATCCAATTTACAAGTTTGTAGCCAAGGTTTTTAACTTGGTTTATGTAAAACATTGCAAAGTTTACCAAAACAATTGCAATGGTAAAAGATCTATGAAAATAGAATTTAAAACTCGGGTTCATTAAACTATAATTCTTGTTTTCGAAACCATATAATTTTACTTGTTCATCTATAAATTGCCTTACTTGTGTTCCCATGGCAATTTGTATTAAAGAAAAAATTACCGAAACAATAAGTAGTTTGTTAAATACAGAATTGTACTTAAAAGTTGTCTTTTTATCAGAAATAATAAATTTTAACCATAATAAAAGTGCAATTATAACTAAACCAATAACCATATGAATGGTTATCATACCTGGTTTTAGGTTGGTGTCTACAACTAATTTACCCAATGCAGCTTCTACAAGCATTAAAAAGAATGCGCTAAAAGCTAATAGAGGAATTCTTTTATCTTTATTTCTAAGTTTAAATGCGCCATAAATTAGAAAAAGAAATACAAAACCAGCTAAAACAGAAGCTAGTCTATTAATATACTCTGTCCAAGTATGGTATTTATTAAACTTAGCGTAGTCGTGTTTTGTGTAGTTTGCCCAGTTTTTTTTGTTGAAGTTTTCTTCGGTTTTTAAATCGTGTTCTGCAACAAACAAAACTTCGTCTTTAATAATAATAAAACCTTTGTTATATATGGTGTTTGGTTTCCAAGTAATTTGTTCTTCAGAAGTTGGCGGAATGTAATAACCAAAACATTTTGGCCAATCAGGACATCCCATTCCAGAACCCGTCATTCTAACAACAGAACCTGCTAAAAATATTAAATAAACAGAGATAATTGTAATCTGTACTATCTTTGGAAATCTATTTTTCATCTGAAGAAAACTTTTTGCAAAGATACTTCAAAAATAGACCATCAAAAAGAATAAAGAAAACCTTCTCTTATCTGTAAAAATTCTAAATAAAGCAAGCTTTTATCTGCATAAAAATTACTTTTTAAATTTTCTTAATAACCTAGTTTTATTTTTTTTTGAATAAAAATATTTTTAAAAGTGGTTTTTAAGAATGTCAACAGTCATAGGGATTTAGACCTTTTTTAGCTTTTAAAGTATTGATTTTCAGTTATTTGAAAAAACGTTAAATTTTTACGAATTTCATAATAGAAACACTTTTGTTAAAAACTTCAAGGGATTTGTGAATAAGTATGGCTTTCTTTTTGGTCTAAAAAAAGCCATCTTTGTAGAGGTCGTTCTTAACGATTAATTAACTCTCAAATAACATCAATTTACTGTGGAAATTACGCAAATAATCAAAAGAGACTCTGAAACTACAAGTTTTGAGTTAGAAAAAATTACGAATGCTATTGAAAAAGCAATGCTTACTGTAAATCACGGTACTAGACAAGACGCTATTGCAATTTCTAATATAGTAAATGGTACTTTATTAGAAAGAAAATTAAATGAACCAGATTATACACCCACAGTAGAACAGGTTCAAGATATTGTAGAATATAAATTAATGGACAGTCCTTTTCATGATGTTGCAAAGGCGTACATATTATATAGAGACGAACAAACAAGAAGTAGAAAGAGTAATATTTTTGAGAAAAGAATTAATTTAAAACCTTACGATTATCCTGCTTTAGGAGAATATGTAGATGCAATTAGACATTCTTATTGGATTCATACAGAATTTAATTACACCAGTGATATTCAAGATTTTAAAACTTCTCTAACAGAAGTAGAAAAAAATGCTATTAAGAATACTATGTTGGCAATTTCTCAAATAGAAGTTGCTGTTAAAACTTTTTGGGGAGACATTTATAAAAGAATGCCAAAACCAGAAATTGGTTCTGTAGGTTCTACGTTTGCAGAAAGTGAAGTTCGCCATCATGATGCATATTCACATTTATTAGAAATTTTAGGATTAAATAATGAGTTTAAAAACTTAAAGAAAAATCCTGTAATAATGAAGCGTGTTAATTATTTAGAAAGCGCTTTAAAAAACGTTAATAGCGAAGACAATAAAGATTTTTCTGAATCTATAATTTTATTTTCTCTATTTATAGAGCACGTATCTTTATTCTCTCAGTTTCTAATTATAATGGCTTTTAACAAGCATAAAAATGTATTAAAAGGAATTTCTAATGTTGTAGAAGCTACTTCTAAAGAAGAGCAAATTCATGGAGATTTTGGTATAGATATTATAAAAATTATTAAAGAAGAAAATCCAGATTGGTTTGATGAAAGCCATAGTTTATTAGTACAAGAAACTTGTAAAGAAGCCTTTTTGTCTGAAAGTAAACTAATAGATTGGATTTTTGAAAAAGGAGAATTAGACTTTTTACCAAAAGATGTAATTAAAGAATTCCTTAAAAACAGATTCAACAAATCTTTAGCAAGTATTGGTGTACCAACGGTATTTGATATTGATGAAAAATTATTATCTGAAACAGATTGGTTTGATGATGAAATTATTGGAACAAAACACGGAGATTTCTTTGTAAAAAGATCTATCAACTATAGTAAAAGAACAAAAAGTATAACAAGCGACGACTTATTTTAAATTATGAACCTGAACGACCTAAAGACCACAGAGCTTACCGAGCACGAAAAACTAATTCAAGCAACAAATGCTGCTAGAGAAAAAGTATTAAAAAATAGAGAAGAACCAGAAATAGAATGGCTAACAGAAAATAGTCGTAAGTTTTTAGAGTCTGGGTACTTAACAGGAGACACAACACCTGAAGAAAGAATTCGTGAAATTGCAGACAATGCAGAGCGTATTTTAAATAAACCAGGTTTTTCAGATAAGTTTTACAAATATATGGCTGCAGGGTTTTACTCTTTAGCATCGCCAATTTGGTCTAATTTTGGAAAAAGAAGAGGTTTGCCAATTAGTTGTTTTGGTAGTCATGTTGCAGACGATATGGGAGATATTTTATTCTCACAATCAGAAGTTGGTATGATGTCTAAACTAGGAGGTGGTACTTCTGGTTATTTTGGTAAGTTGCGTGAAAGAGGAGCAGATGTAAAAAATAATGGTTCATCATCTGGTTCTGTTCATATTATGCAATTGTTCGAAAAAATGGTCGATGTTGTAAGTCAAGGTTCAGTAAGAAGAGGTCGTTTCTCTCCATATTTACCAGTAGATCATCCAGATATTAAAGAATTTTTAGAAATTGGTACAGAAGGTAATCCAATTCAAGAATTAACACATGGTGTTACAGTTGGTAACAAATGGATGGAAGAAATGATTGCTGGAGATGTAGAGAAAAGAAGCATTTGGGCAAAAATTTTACAAAGAAGAGGAGAAATAGGGTACCCATATATATTGTTTAACGACAATGCAAATAATGGAACTGTAGATGTTTATAAAGACAAAGGGCACGAAATTTACGCAAGTAACTTGTGTACAGAAATAATGTTACCATCTAATGAAGATTGGTCTTTTGTTTGCTGTTTATCATCTGTAAACTTATTACATTATGATAAGTGGAAAGATACAGATGCTGTAGAAACACTTACCTATTTCTTAGATGCAGTAATGCAAGAATTTATAAACAAGTTAGAAGTTTACAAAGAGTCAGACAACAGAGACGATCAGTTTACGTTCCGTTTTATGGAGAAAGCTTATAACTTTGCAAAAGACAATAGAGCTTTAGGTTTAGGAGCATTAGGATGGCATTCTTTGTTACAATCTAAAATGCATGCATTTGATAGTGCAGAAGCATATGCTTTAAACAGCGAAATCTTTAAAGTAATTAAAGAAAAGTCTTACAAAGCATCTGAAGAAATGGCTAAAGAATACGGAGAGCCAGCAGTTTTAAAAGGATATGGAAGACGTAATACAACCTTAAATGCAATTGCACCAACAACATCTTCTGCATTTATTTTAGGACAGGTTTCTCAAGGAATTGAGCCAATTTGGTCTAATATTTATGTAAAAGATATTGCTAAGATTAAAACAACAATTAAAAATCCAATTTTAGAAAACCTATTAGAACAAAAAGGTTTTAATACAAAAGAAATTTGGATGAGCATTAGAGATAATGATGGTTCTGTTTTACATTTAGACTGTTTAACAGAAGAAGAAAAAGATGTGTTTAGAACATATTCTGAAATAGACCAAAACGTAATTGTATATCAAGCAGCAAACAGACAAAACCATATAGATCAAGGGCAATCTATTAATATTATGGTGCATCCAGATATGCCAATTAAAGAAGTAAATGCAGTATACATTAATGCTTGGAAATTAGGTGTAAAATCTATGTATTACCAACACAGTATGAATGCAGCACAGAAATTTAAGCAAAAGAAAGAATGTGCTTCTTGTGAAGGATAATTAGTATTATAAATAA
>CAXBIR010000006.1:0-73257 GCA_963975825.1 uncultured Polaribacter sp. | reverse complement strand
AAAAAATGAAATGGTAGATTTTCCTGTTTGAGAACTTGGTATAATTGTTAGGTTTAGATTAAAGTTTAACAAATCTGCTAAATTATTTGCTGCTTGGTTTTCTATTTGTTCTCTTTTAATAATAATTACATTATGAACAGATTTCTTTATTGATTTTGGATTGTATTGTCCTGTTATTACTACTTCATCTAAAACAGTAATTTTTGTTGAATCTATTTTTTCTTCTTGGCTAAAAGATGAAAAACTTAATAGTAATATTGTAATTGTAAATTGTCTATTTAGAAACATTCTTAATAATTTTCGACAAATATATATTCTTATTTTAATTCAATCTAAATAAATTTTATATTTTTGTCGAAAATAAATATTTAACCAAAAAATATAAAAATGAATAAATTATTACTAAGTAGTTTAATACTTCTACTTACATTTTCGGTAAACGCACAAAAAAAGAAAACGAAAGACCAAAATGCCATTAAAGAAATGTGCGGTTGTTTTGAAGTGACTTTCAACTTTGCTGAAACTTTTAATAATTCTAAAGATGAAAATTATAAACCTTCTAAAACTAAAGTAGATAAGGGTTTAGAGTGGGCAGGTTTAGTAGAAGATGAGAATAATAAAATATCTATCCAACATATATTACAAGTTGGTAACCCAGTAAAACCAATGATAATTAAACACTGGAGACAAGATTGGTTATATGAAAATAGAAACTTCTATACTTTTAACGGAGATAATAACTGGATTTTTGAACAAAAAAATAAGAAAGAAGTAAAAAAACAATGGACACAAAAAGTGTATCAAGTAGATGACAGCCCTAGATACGAAGGCTCTGGAACCTGGGTTCATGTAGATGGAAAAAGTTATTGGGAAAATGAAACTACAGCACCACTACCAAGAAGAGAATATACTAAAAGAAGCGATTACAATATAACTTTAAGAGGAAACAGACATGAAATTACAAATTATGGTTGGGTTCATGACCAAGATAACAGTAAAATTATTAGAACTTCTGGAAAAGAAGATGTTGTTTTAGCTAAAGAGAAAGGATACAACACTTACGTTAAAGTTGATGACAGTAGATGTAAAGCTGCTGCAGATTGGTGGATTGCCAAGAACGATAAATGGCAATTAGTTAGAAATAAATGGGAAAATATTTTCAATAGAAATACAGACTTAACATTAGAATCTAAAGTAGATAATAAGCCTCTTTACAAGCATTTATTTACAGATGAAACTATAGAAGAACAAAAACTAAATAATATAATTGAATCTTTTGTAAAAAAATAGAAAAATGAAAAAAATACACATATTATCACTGCTAACCATATTATTCACTGCTTCTACATTTGCTCAGAAAGCTAATATTTTTCATAATAGAAGCTTCTGGAAAACAAACCCAAGTATAGAAAATGTAGATAAAAAGATCTCTGAAGGAAATGATGTTTCTGAATTGAATAATAACGCTTTTAATGGTATTGTTTATGCAATTTTAGAAAATGCAAACACCAAAACAATAAAACATATTCTAAAAAAGGCTGGTAATAAAGCTAACAAAAAAACGCATGACGGTAGAACTTACATTTTTTGGGCAGCTTACAATAATAATATAGAAATTATGAAGCATCTAATTTCTATTGGTGCTAAAACAGATATTATAGACACTCATGGAAATACTTTCTTAAACTTTGCTGCATCTGCTGGTAAAACAGATATAGAATTATACAAATACAGTTTTAAAATTGGTGCAGATATTACAAAAGAAAAAAACCACGATGGCGCAAATGCATTATTGTTGGTTGCTTCTCATTTAAAAGATGATAAACTTGTAAACTATTTAATTAAAAACGGAGCAACATTAAATGATAAAGATAATAATGGCAATGGTTTATTTGAATATGCTGCAAAAGGTGGAAACATACCATTTTTAGAAATCCTTATTAGTAAAGGAGTTAACAAAGGAAATAACACAATGATATTTGCTAGCCAAGGTTCTAGAAATAATAAAAACACATTAAAAACTTATCAGTTTTTAGAAAAAAATGGAATAAAAGTAAATGCTGTAGATTATAAAAACAGAAATCCACTACATTTTATAGCTAGAAACGATAAAAATATAACCGTTTTTAATTACTTTTTAAACAAAGGTGTCTCTCTTAATTTACAAGATGAAGAAGGAAATACACCTTTTATGAATGCAACAAGTAGAAATAACTTAGAAATAATTCAATTTTTAACTAAAAAAGTAAAAGACATTAATTTACAAAATAACAATGGCTTTTCAGCATTAACTAACGCAGTAAATAGAAATACAGTAAATGTTGTTTCTTATTTATTAAAAAACAATGCAGATGTTAATGTTAAAGATAAAGATGGCAACACACTTTCATATTATCTAATTAATAATTTTAAGGTTAATAACCCAGAAGTTTTTGAAACCAAATTAAAGGTTTTAGAAAAAAATGGTCTGGTAATTAATCAACTTCAAAACTCTGAAAACACTCTATTACATATTGCAACACAAAGAAATAATTTAGCTTTATTAAAGAGGCTAGCTTCTTTTAAAATTGATGTTAATGCTATTAATAAAGAAAACTTATCTGCTTTACAAATAGCGGTTATGAAAGCTAAAGATGATAAAATAATTAAATATTTATTAAGTATTGGAGCAGATAAAAATGTTAAAACAGATTTTGATGAAACCATTTACGATTTAGCCTCTGAAAACGAATTATTAAAAAAACACAATCTTAACTTCTTGAAATAAAATTATAATGAAAAACAGAAAAATCTTATTTATAATCCCATTTCTTTTATTAGTAATAACAGCATTATTCAGTTTTAAAAAATATGCAGAAACGTCACCTTATAAATGTATGATTCAGATGAAGAACTACACTGGTGAAGGTGCGTATGTTGTAATTTCTTTACTAAACCCACAAGGAGAATATGAAGAAACTTTGTATGTACAAGGAGATGATGATGAATGGTATTTTGATATTACAGAATGGTGGAGTTTTCAAGGTAAAAAAAGAACAAATATTGATGCAATTACTGGAGCCACAATTAGTGGTGGACAAAGAGCTATTAGTGTTATTAGAATAGATGACAATAAACTAGATAAAGGTTACAAAATTAGATTTGAAACAGCTGTGGAAGATAAAGAATATCATAAAAATGATGTAGAGTTTGAATTGACTTCAGAAAATATAAAATCTAAAATTGAAGGCAAAGGATTTATTCGTTATATAAGAATGATAAAGCAATAAAACATGACAATTTCTATCTGGAGATATAGCCATTTAACGCTGGCTATATCTTCTGCATTGTTTATTACAATAGCATCTTTAACAGGAATTATTTTAGCCTTTGAACCAATCTCAAATAAGTTAAAACCATATGAAGTTGTTCCTATAGAAAATGTTTCAATAGCTGAAACTTTAGCTGTATTACAACAAAAATATGATGAAATAATTACTTTAGAAATAGATGAAAATAATTTTGTTTCTGCAAATGTTATATTAGAAAATGGCAAAAGTGAAACATTCTACATAAACCCAACAACAGGAAATAAGATTGGTAAAATAAATTTAAAAACCCCTATTTTTGAATTTGCTACAAATTTACACAGATCTTTATTTTTAAAATCTACTGGTAGATTTATTGTTGGCTTTGTTTCATTTTTACTCTTTTTAATTTCTGTTTCTGGTGTTATCTTAATATCAAAAAGACAAGGTGGATTCTCTAGATTTTTCTCTAAAATTATTAAAGAAGATTTTAATCAATATTACCATATAATTATTGGTAGATATACGTTAATTCCTATTATAATAATTACAATAACAGGCGTTTATTTATCGTTAGAAAAGTTTTCTCTTTTACCTAAAGACACATCCACACATGAAATTGTAAGTCAACAAAAAGTTTTAAAAAGCTTAAAATTAAAAGATTTTGAAGTTTTTAAAACAACAAAATTAAATGAAGTTAAAAAAATAGAATTTCCTTTTTCTAATGATGAAGAAGATTACTTTTTTGTAAAACTTTACTCTAAAGAGCTAGTAATAAATCAATTTACTGGACAAGTAATTAGTCAGAAAAAAGAAACATTAACCTCCATAGGTTCTTATTACAGTCTAATTCTTCATACAGGAAAAGGTTCTGTAATTTGGTCTATAATATTACTATTATCGTGCTTTGCAATCTTATTTTTTATTATTTCTGGTTTTTCTATAACATTAAAAAGAAGAAAGAAAAAAGTTTTAATTAAAAATAAATTTAAGAAAGATAACGCTGAGTTTATAATTCTAGTAGGTTCTGAAACAGGTAGTACTTTTAAATTTGCAACTGCATTCTACAATGCTTTAATAAATGCTAAAAAAACTGTTTTTATAAGTCAATTAAACGATTATAACACTTATAAAAATGCAGAAAATATTATTGTTTTTACTGCAACTTATGGAGATGGAGATGCGCCTGTAAACGCTACTAAATTTATTGATAAAATAACTAAAATTAATCAGAATAAAATTTTAAAATTCTCGGTAATTGGTTTTGGTTCTCTAGATTATAAAGAATACTGCAAATATGCTATTTTAGTACAATCTCACTTGCAATTACATCAAAATTTCATTCCTATTTCTCCTGTTTTTAAAGTGAATAATCAATCTTTTTCTGAATTTAATATTTGGTTAAATGAATGGAATAACTTTAATAAACTAAATTTAAAAATAGCCGAAAAAGATGTAATTCAAAAAACAAAAAAAGAACAAGTTTTTACGGTGGTAAATAAGACAGAATTAAACAGCGATAATACTTTTCTGATAGAGTTAAAACGAAACTGTAAAACAAAATTTACTTCTGGAGATTTATTGGCTATTACACCAAAAAATGAAACGAGAAGCAGATTATATTCTATTGGAAAAATAGATAAAAACATACTACTAAGTATTAAAAAACACCAATTTGGTCTTTGCTCTAATTATTTTAATAGCTTAAATAAAGGTGATGAAATTGCTGCTGAAATTCAAAAAAATGAAAAGTTTCATTTACCCAAAAAAGCCAAAGAAATAATTTTAATTGCAAACGGAACAGGAATTGCACCTTTTTTAGGAATGATAAATAAAAACAACAACAAAAAAGTACATTTATTTTGGGGTGGAAGAACAGAACAATCTTTAGATATTTATAAAGAAAATATAAACAAAGCATTAGAAGAAAAAAATCTTACATCTTTTTATTGTGCATATTCACAAGGAAAAGAAGAACAAATGTATATTCAAAATAAATTATTAGAACATTCAGAATTATTTATAAATGCACTACAAAAAGGGAATTGTATAATGATTTGTGGTTCTATAAATATGCAAAATGATGTTGAAAAATTATTAGAAAAATTAACAATAGAACATTTAAAAACACCTTTAGAAAGGTTTAAAAACAACAATCAAATTAAAACAGATTGTTACTAAAATAAAGAAAATGTGTAATAAAACTAAAATATTATCTAGAGTTAAAAATGGGGAATTATCAGTTTGCAGCGGCTGTAAAACTTATAGTTTAACCTTTAAAAATGTCTTTTTTCAATTTGATTTAAATGAGTTAATTCAGTTTAAAAAATACGTTTCTAATGTAGATATAGAATATTGGCTAACTTATTATGCAAAAACAACACACCAAAGAAAAATACCAATACCAACATTTCATAAAGATTTAGTTTTAATTTTTGATGTATATGAGTTTGATGAATTAAAAACTCTTTTAAAAATTAAAAAGAGTATTAAAAAAGATATTTTATCTCCTGAAGATATAGATTACACATTAATATTAAACTAATTTAACGAATTCTAATCTATACTAAACGAATTCTAAAACAGTTAAAATTAAAGCTTACTTCTCTTCTACTTTTACAGTGTATTAACACTTAAAAAAGCAGAAACCATGAGAACATTCCTAAAAAAAACAGTATTTGTATCAGCAATATTATTAGCCACATCAGCTTTTATCAGTTGCGATTCAGCAACACAAAAAACAGATAACGATTCGGCAATTATTGCAGATAATAGTATTCCTATTTCACAAGACGTCAAAGAAATAATTTATCAAAAACCAATTGTATTTATTGCTGGTTTTGATAAAGGAAATGAAACTTTTTATTCTAACGCTAGAACTTATTTTAAAGAAAAGGGCTTAAAAGTAATTGATGGCCAGTACTCTTTAGAAGAAATAATTGTTTGGTTAAATAAAAACGGAAATCAGCAAACGTATAGCGAAGTTCATATTGTAAATAAAAGTAACCCTTATAAAGGTATGAATTTAGAAACAGTTGTTAGAGGAGAAAAAATTACATCAGAAACTTTAAGAAAATCTATAACACAAGGTGTTTTACCAACATTAAAAAATGTAGTAAATAATAATTCTAAAATTGTTTTTCATGCATCTGGTTTGGTAGAAAACAAAGAGCTTTTAAAAACTTTAAAAGATGCTTTTCATGCAGAAGAAAACCCTAAAGTTGTAGCCTCTCCCTTTCATACAATTTTTGGAGGCAAATTTGCAAATCATTATTTAGCACAACCATATTACGTATTTTATCCTACTGCTTATTCACCAGGTAAAATGGATTTATCCAAAGAAATTGCAAAAAAATATCCTGAAGAAAAAGATATAGATTGGTATGATGCTTTAAATAATGAAGAAGAAAGATATGTTGGTGAAGCCTACACAACTCAATTTACAATACCAATTAAATGGGAATTCGATTACTTTAATACAGACAATCAAATGCCAAAATTTAATATTCCAGAAGACGTAATGGATTGGATTGAAACACAAGATGAATTGCTTGCAGAATTACAAAAATTTAATATTTCTGTAGAAAAATTTAGATGGAATTGGACTGTAAAAGGTAGCCAATTAACTATTAGAGGAAGAACAACAGGTTTATGTGTATTAAAACCATTAGTTAAACCTTATGGAGATTTAAAACATGTAAAACCAGATACAAACAACAAACGTTTATATGCATTAAAGTAAATTGAAATGGAAAAAGTAAGTTAATAAACGTCATTACACAAAATTAAAAATGGTGTAATGACGTTTTAATTAGTAAGTTTGTTTATATGAAGATTTTTTTTAATTTTTTCTGGTTAAAACGCTATTCTTACACAAGAATACTAAAGCTGCTAATTTTATTTTTCTCTTTTTTTCTGGTAAATTCTATTTATTCTCAAGAAAACAATTTTAAAGAAATTGAAGCCTTTAAAGAATTTAAAAATTACACAATTGAAAAAATCATACAAGATAATTACAACAATATATGGTTAGCTAGTAATAAAGGTTTATTAAAATTTGATGGCAATTCTGTAAAAAATTATGATTTTAAAGTTGGAGAATCTTCACCAAAAATAAATACTCTTTTATCTATAAATGATTCTTTATTTATAGGGAAAAATAAAAGTTTATATCTAAAAAACAGAAACAGTTTTTTTACTATAAATGCAAAAAGTGTAAATAAAATACTCCAATATAAGCATCAATTTTTTATAGGTTCTAATCAAGGAATTCTTCATTTTAATAAAAATTATTTACAACCTTTAAAAACAACTTATAACTTAGATTTTTCTATTATAAATGATATTATATTTTATAAAAATAATTTTATAATTGCATCTAATAGTGGTTTTTGGTTATTAGACGATTTATTTGATCCAAAAGAAATTAAAAATATTAGTAAAGGAAATTATTCTTCTTTTTTACAGATTAAAAACAAATTATTTGTATTAAAAAACAATTCAATAATTCAAGAATTTAAAGCAAATTTTAAACTAGAAGAAGTCTATTCTAAAAGTGAAATAAAAAGTATTTATTTAATAGATAATAGAATCTATGCACTTTCGAAAAATGAGGGAATTGAGGTTTTAAATTCACAAAATTTTATTTTTGAAAAAAGAATAAATAAATACAACAGTAATTTAAAGTCTAATAATATAAATACTGTTTTTGAAGATAATGAAAAGAACATTTTTATAGCATCAGAAAATAATTTATATCTTAAAAAAAACACTTCAATAACTAAAAAACCATCTTTATTTATTTCAGATTTGTCCGTCAATTATATTCCTGTAGATTCTATAAACATTAGCAATTATAAAAAGGCTTTACAGCTTAATCCAAGTCAAAATAATATTTCTTTTTTGTTGCAAAGTGTTTCTATTAACAATGCTAAAAACATAGAATATAGATACAAACTAAACAATAATTTTTCTCCTTGGAGTTCTAGTAATTTAATAAATTTTGCTAGTTTAAAACCAGGGAAATATAAATTAACTGCTGAAGCTAAATTTAGAAATAAAAAAGAAATTACTACTAAAAGCTTCAGTTTTATAATAGACAAACCAATATATAAAAAAGCGTGGTTTTTAATTTTATGTGGCATTGCATTTTGTTTGTTATTAACATTAATTATTGAAGTTTATGTAAGAAAACTGAAGAAGAAAAATGAAGAAAAAATTGCAAATTTAAAATTAGAAAATCATTTATTATCTTTAGAACAAAAGGCGTTACAATTACAAATGAATCCGCATTTTATTTTTAATGTTTTAAACGGAATAAAAGCACTTGGCAATTCTAATAATAAGCAAGAATTAAACAAAACAATTACACAGTTTTCAATACTTCTAAGAAGTGTATTAAACAATTCTAGGTTAGAAGAAATTAGTTTAAAAGAAGAAATAGAAACCTTAGAAAATTATTTAAGTTTAGAGCAAAAAATGAATTCTAAAATGTTTCAGTTTTCAATTGAAACCAATTTAAGTAATATTGATGCTGAAGAAATATTAATTCCGCCAATGTTATTGCAACCTTTTATAGAAAATGCTATAAAACACGGAATTTCGAAAATTACAGAAACAGGAAATATTACAGTTATTTTTAATGTAAAACATCGTTTTTTAGAATGTTTTATAATAGATAATGGTATTGGTATTTTTCAATCTCAAAAAATAAAAACAACTAAAAATCATACTTCTGTAGCTTTAAAAGTTACTAAAGAAAGAATAGAAAATATTTCTAAATACAGCACTTTTTCTGTGCAAGAAATTATAGAAGAAAATAAAATTATAGGAACAAAAGTTTCGTTTAAAATTCCATTAAAAACAGATTATTAAAAATTATGGAAAGAAGAAAATTTATTAAAAATACTATTTTAGGTTCTGCTGGTTTAGGCTTGGTTACAAGCTTATATACTTGGCAAATAGAACCTTTTTGGTTAGAATTTGTACATGTAAAAATGCCAATAAAGAATTTACCAAAAAATCTAATTGGAAAAACAGTAATGCAGATTAGCGATATTCATGTTGGAAATAGATTTAACTACCAATATGTAATAGAATCTTTTGAAAAAGCAAAATTATTAAATCCCGATTTTGTTGTTTATACAGGCGATTTTGTTTCTTATGAAGATGAAGAACAATTAACGCAATTAAAAGAAGTAATGCAACATACTGTTAAAGGAAAATTGGGAACTGCTGGTGTATTAGGAAACCATGATTATGGTGGAGATTGGTTAGAACAAGATGTTGCAGATAGTATTACAGAAATTCTAGAAAATGCAGGTATTTCTATTTTAATAAACGATCAAATAGAAATGAATGGTTTAAATATTATTGGTATAGATGATTTTTGGGGATTAAACTTTAATCCAAAAAAAATAATGTCTAAGCATGATAAAAATAAAGCAAACCTTGTTTTATGTCATAATCCTGATGTTTGTGATTTAGATGTTTGGCACAATTATAAAGGATGGATTTTGTCTGGACATACACATGGAGGACAAGTAAAACCACCCTTTTTAAAACCACCAATTCTGCCTGTAGAAAACAAAAGATACAGTGCAGGAGAATTTGATTTATTTGATGGAAGAACTTTATATATTAATAGAGCATTAGGTAACTTATATCAAGTGAGATTTAATGTTAGACCAGAAATAACAGTTTTTACACTTTCTTAATTCTAAATAATGAAAAAAATATCTGCAATTATAGTAGAAGATAATACTTTAGCTTTAGAAATGCTATCTAGTGATATTTCTAATACTCATAAGGAAATTGAAATTATCGGAAAAGCAAAATCTGTAGTAGAAGCAGCTAAATTACTTCGTAAAAATGAACCAGATATTTTATTTTTAGATATTATGTTAGGTGATGGAACTGGTTTTGATATTCTTGAAATTTTTCCGAATTTAAAATCAAAAATAATCTTTGTAACAGCCAGTGACGCCTTTGCTATTAAAGCCTTTAAATTTGCTGCAATAGATTATATTTTAAAACCTTATTCAGATGAAGATTTATCTAATGCTATTGTAAAAGCTAATCTACAAATAAAACCAGAAAACGAGCAATTAAAGGTCTTAAAGCAAGCTATTACAGAACCAAATACTAAACTAGAAAAAATTTCTTTACATACTTCAGAAAAAATAATTGTTGTAAATATTACAGACATTATTCGATGTAAATCAGACAATAATTACACTACTTTTTATTTTAAAAATAATGATAAATTATTAGTTTCTAAAACCTTAAAATTTTATGCAGATCTTTTAAAAGAAGTAGGCTTTTTAAGAATTCATCAAAGTCATTTAATTAACACAAAATTTATAAAAGAATTTATAAAATCCGACGGTGGATATTTGATATTAACAGATAATTCTAATGTACCAGTTTCAGTAAGAAAAAGAAACGAAGTACTAGAAATATTAAAAAATATTCATTTATAGTGAAATTTTCACTATATTTGAGTATTATTTAGAAAAATGAAAGTAAAAGATAAAGAAAGAGCTGATAGAATTATTCAGGTATTTAAAGATACAAACATGAACCAGAGAGAATTTTCTGAATTTATTGGAGTATCGCAGCAGTTAGTAAGTACTATTGTGAATTATTCTAAAAAACCAAATGAAACTATTTTGTTTGCTATTATAGACAACATCAAGAACGTAGACCCAATTTGGCTACTAACAGGTGTTGGTAATTATGAAAATGACTTTGTTCCCCCAATTCAAGTATCTACCCCCATAGATAAACAGATTCAAAGCATGATAAAGAAGCAGTTTGAAATATTATCTGAAGATGTATTTCAAAGAATATCAAATATTGAAGAATTAGTTCTTGAATTTAATGCTAATCATATTATGAGAAGAATAGATCAAGACAACTCTAAATTAGTATCTGAATTAAAAAAGAGTTCTAAAAAATTAGGAAGCTAATCCTTTAATATTTGAAACCGCTTCTAATTTAAAAGTAATTAAATCTGATAAGAATGTTAAGGTTTCCGAATTTTCTTTCTTATTATAATAATTAAAAACTTCAATTGTTTTTAAAGAAGCTTCTCTGTATTCTACTGCATGAGACTCTACAGGTACTTTCTGCTGGCATAATAAAGAAAAGTAGTCTATTACATTATTAAAATACACTTTATCTTCATCTTTTACCGTAAGTCTAAATCTATTTAAAAACTCTACAATAGATTCTATTCCACCAAAATCTTCAATTTTATTTACTATTTGTTGTTGTAAAGGCATAATATAAATTTAAAAATGAATTCTAAATTTACAATTATGAAACATAAATTCCTAATTTTCAAGCAAATATTAGGTAACAAAAAAATCCTTCTCTAATGAGAAGGATTTTATTTTTGGGTGGAAGACGGGACTCGAACCCGCGACACTCGGTACCACAAACCGATACTCTAACCAACTGAGCTACAACCACCATGTAATTTCGGGTGCAAATATAATTCTTTTTTTTATTCTAAAACAACAAAAACTTAAATTAATTTATCTAAATTTTCTACAGCAACGTAACGTTCTGAGGTAAAACCTTCTGCGTATTCAACACCAATAAGTCTTCCTAAATCTCTTGCTCTATAATTTATACTATCTATAAAATTTTTGCTAGTTATTGGTGTTTCTGGTTCATTACTCTTTGGGTCATAAAATTGAGATGAATAAGCTAATACTGCATCTGTCTTTACATCAATAAAACCAGTTACATCAATTACAAAATCTGGTTCTATATTTTTCCATTGAATGTAATGATAAACTTGTTTGGGCCTCCATTTTTCTTGTTGCTTCCCTTCTACTTCTGTTTCAATTTTTAATAACCCGCTTAAAAAACATGCATCAGAAACCAATTTACTTCCTTTACCATGATCTATATGTCTATCATCAATAGCATTACAAAGCACAACATCTGGCTTATATTTACGAATCATTTTTATAACTTCTAATTGATGTTTTTTGTCATTGATAAAAAAACCGTCTGAAAAACCTAAATTTTCTCTTACAGAAACTCCCATTATCTTTGCAGCATTATTAGCTTCAATAATTCTTAATTCTGCAGAACCACGTGTTCCTAATTCTCCTCTAGTTAAATCTACAACTCCAACTTTTTTTCCTAAAGAAACTTCTTTAGTAATAGTAGCACCACAACCTAACTCAACATCATCTGGATGTGCACCAAAAGCCAATATATCTAATTTCATATTTTTAAAAATTATTTGATTTTATAAAATGAAAATTTCATAAAAACATTACATCTATCTTACAATAAACTTTTAATTGCTTGTTCTATATCTTCAATTAAATCTTTTGGTTCTTCTATACCTACAGAAAAACGTATTAAACCGTCTTTTATACCTCTTTCTAATCGTTCTGCCTCACTTAATAACGCGTGCGTTGTCTGCACAGGACTAACAGTTGTACTTTCTAAACCAGCTAAACTCATAGAGGGTTTTATTAATCTTAATGCATTTTGAAATTTCATTGCATCAATTCCTTCAGATAATTCAAAAGACATCATAGCTCCAAAACCTTTCATTTGTTTTTTTGCTAACTCATATTGTGGATGACTTTTTAGACCAGGATAATAAACGGTATCAATATTCTCATTTTGCTCTAAATATTCAGCCATCTCCTGAGCATTTTTAGTTTGTTCTTTTACACGAAGATTTAACGTTTTTAAACTTCTTTCTAATAACCAAACTGTCTGATCACTTAGGTTTCCTCCAAAATTAATCGCAGTTTTCCATATTTTTTCAATATGCTCTGTAGTTGCAGCAATTGCACCTGCAGAAATATCTGAATGCCCACCCATATATTTTGTAGCAGAATGCAACATTATATCAATACCAAAATCTATAGGATTCTGATTAATAGGAGACGCAAACGTATTATCTATCATTGTTATAATGTCGTTTTCTTTTGCCAAAGCAGCAATTGCCTTCATGTCTGTAATACCTAATAACGGATTAGAAGGTGTTTCTATGTATAAGACTTTAGTATTTTCTTTAATTAATGCTTCAAAATCTTCTATTTTATCAGATTCCGTAAAAGAATATTCTATTCCAAATTTATCAAATTCTGAAACTATAAAATTATAAGTTCCTCCATAAATTACTTGTTGTATTACAACATGGTCTCCTTTTTGTAAAAAAGCAAATAATGCTGCAGAAATAGCAGCCATTCCAGAACCAAAAATTAAAGCATCTTCAGTTTTTTCTAAAGCAGCTATTTTCTTGTGTAACATCTCTTGATTAGGTGTATTAAAATAACGCGGATAACGTTTTACATCTACACCATCAAAAGCATAAGAAGTTGAAGTATAAATAGGAGAAACAGCTCCTTTAAATTGTTCGTCTTTTACTTCTCCAACATGAACACAAGTTGTATTTATTCCTAATTTATTATTATTTTTCATTCGGTAAAATTTACATCAGCTAATTTAGTAAAAGCAATTCTAAATTTATATAAATTTTGAATATCTTCGCTATAATGATATCAGTTGTAATTATAGGAAACGGAAATGTAGCAACACACTTAGTAACAGCTTTTTTAAAAGTTGATACTATTAAGCTTACACAAATTAATTCTAGAAAATTAAATAATATTCCTACAGCAGATGTTACTATTATTGCTGTTTCAGATGATGCAATTGCAGAAGTATCATCAAAAATTAAAAATTCTTTTGTTGTGCATACTTCAGGAAGCTTTCCTTTAGAAAATTTAAAAAATAAAACAAATAAAGGTGTATTTTATATGTTACAAACCTTTTCTAAAGATAAACCTGTAAATTTTAATGAGGTTCCGTTTTGTTTAGAAGCAACAAATAAAACAGATTATATTTTACTAGAAAAATTAGCAAATTTAATTGGTAAGAAAATTTACAACATAAATTCTGAACAAAGAAAAACATTACATGTTGCAGCTGTTTTTGTAAATAACTTTACAAATCATTTATATAAAATAGGAAATGATATATGTAAAGAAAATAATGTTCCTTTTGAAATTTTACAACCTTTAATTGATGAAACATCACAAAAAATTAAAACATTGTCGCCAGACAAGGCACAAACAGGTCCTGCAATTAGAAACGATAAAAAAACAATTAAAAATCATTTAGATTTATTGAATAATGAGCAACAAAAAATCTATAAAATGATTACAAAGTCTATTAGAAAATCTAATAAACAAGCATAAAATAATTAAATACTTCCTTTTTTCTACTTTTGAATAAAGGTTTATAAATAAGATATATGGAAATTAGTTACAAGCAATTATTACCTAAAATTAATACTTTTATTTTTGATGTTGATGGCGTTTTAACAAACGGAATGTTAACAATAATGCCAGATGGTGAATTGGTAAGACACATGAACGTAAAAGATGGTTATGCCATGAAAAATGCTTTAAATAAAGGATATAGAGTATGCATAATTTCTGGTGGAACCAATGAAGGAGTTAGAAAAAGGTTAGCGGCTTTAGGTATTGAAGATATTTATTTAGGTGCACACAATAAGATAGAACAATACAAAGAATTGATAAAAAAATACAATTTACAACCAGAAAATGTATTGTATATGGGAGATGACGTACCAGATTATCCTGTAATGAAAATAGTTGGTTTAGCTGCTTGCCCTAATGATGCTGTTCAAGAAATACAAAGTGTTTCTAAATACATTTCATACAAAAAAGGTGGTGAAGGTTGTGTAAGAGATGTAATTGAACAAGTTTTACGAGTGCAACAAAAATGGGATGAAAACTTTGATGCAAGTTTATAATTCTTTTAACTATATCTTTCTCAAAAATTTTATATTTTTCAATTAATTATTTGATAATCAATATTTTTAAATCATGAAAAAAACACTTTTTACAGTATTATTTATAGCAATTAACTTGTCTATAAATGCACAAACTATTTTTGGAAAATGGAATTCTAAAAATGATGCTGGCGTAGTAGATTCTGTTTTAGAAATTTATGAGAAAGATGGTAAAGCTTATGCAAAAGTTGTAGAAATATTAAATCCTGCTAGAAAAAAAGCACTTTGTGTTGGTTGTGAAGGCGAATATAAAGACAAACCAATTTTAGGTTTAGACATTTTATCTGGTTTAGAAAAAGATGATGATGAATGGTCTGGTGGACAAATTATAGACCCAAGAAACGGTAACACATATAAATGTTACATCAAATTAGTAAAGCCTAATAAGTTAAAATTAAGAGGTTATGTTGGTGTTTCTCTTTTTGGGAAAACCGCTTATTGGGAAAGAACAGAATAGTTTCTATTGCTACAAATCTTCAATGAATTATCTATGGGTAACGTCCATTTTGCAATTAAAAAAGAATCATTATCTGTTAAAAGTGAATTAATAGGTAATTTTTTAAATGACAAACATTATTTACCTATTTTAAAAAAGAAAAAAGGTCTTCTATTTTCTGATACTATTTTAAAAAAAATTATAAATAAAGAAGCTAGATATAATATTAAAACTATAAAAACTCCTGAAAACAGAAGCATTCGTTCTTTTTCTAGTGGTGAACAAAAAAAATTAGTCCTTAACTATTTAATTGAACAAAAACCTTCCTTTTTAATTTTAGATTGCCCTTTTGAAAGCTTGGATATTGATGCAATTTCTTCCTTAGAAGAAAGACTTGTTTGCTTGTCTTCAGAAATAATATTAATTCAAATTTTTAATAGAAAAGAAGAAATATTACCTGTAATTTCTCATGTTTTAGAAATAGAAAATGATGAAATTAGCTTAAAAACACCAATAGCAAACTTCAATTTTAAAGAAGATAATACAGTTTTTAGTGGTAAAGTTCCAAAAGCAATTACACAGTTCACAAACATTCCTAATCAATTAATTAAACTAGAAAATGTATTCGTTAATTATGAAGATAATTGTGTTTTAAAAGACATAAATTGGACCATTAATAAAAACGAATTTTGGCAATTGATAGGTCCAAATGGTTCTGGAAAAACGACAATTCTTTCTATGATTTATGGTAATAACATAAAAGCTTACGGACAAGAAGTTTATCTGTTTGGAAATAAAAAAGGTTCTGGAGAAAGTGTCTGGGAAATAAAAGAGAAAATAGGTTATTTTAGTCCTGCAATGCTAGAACTTTTTAAAGCTAAAATAACTTTAAAACAAATGGTAATTTCTGGTTTTTTTGATAGTATTGGTCTGTATAAAACGCCAACTACACTTCAAGAAAAATTAGCTGAAGACTGGTTAAAATTATTAGGTTTAGAAAATGAAAAAAACACACTTTTTCAAAATATTTCTATTGTGGCACAAAGACTTGTTTTAATTGCAAGAGCAATTATTAAACACCCACCTTTATTAATTTTAGACGAACCTTTAATTAATTTAGACAACCAAGGCACAACAACAATTGTAGCATTAATTAATAAACTTGTAAAAGAAAGTGAAACTACAATTATTTTTGTTTCTCATAGATCTGTAAACACTTTACAAGCCAATTTTAAATATGAACTTCTACCTTCTAAAAACGGTTCTACAGGAAAAATAAGAAAAGAAAACTAATTCTTTTCTTCTAACATTGGTACAAAAGCAAAATCACCTAGCTCATGTTTTTCAAACTCTTTAGCAGATTTTCTAATAAAAAGTGTCATTACTTGAGTATTATCTCCAACAGGAATTAGCAACTTACCACCTATTTTTAATTGTGCTAATAAAGGATTTGGAACATAAGGCGCACCTGCAGTAACTATAATTTTATCAAAAGGGGCTTGCTCTTTTAAACCAATATATCCATCTCCAAAAATAAATCTTTTAGGTTTATAACCTATTTTAGGCAAAAACAAAGAAGTTCTTTTAAACAACTCTTTTTGTCTTTCTATAGAATAAACTTCTGCTTTTAATTCTAGTAAAACAGCTGTCTGATAACCTGAACCAGTACCTATTTCTAAAATTTTATCTCCGGGTTTAACTTCTAACGTTTCAGATTGAAAAGCAACTGTATATGGCATAGAAATAGTTTGTTCTGCAGCAATAGGAAATGCTTTGTCTTGGTAAGCATGTGCTTCGAAACTAGAATCTATAAACAAATGTCGTGGAATTTTACGTATTGCATTCAATACATTATTGTCTGTTATACCCTTTGCCTCTAGCACAGCAGCAAGTTGATTTCTAAGTCCTTGGTGTTTTGAAGTATCTTTCAATTTTAAATAATTTCTGGAGTCTAAAAATAGTAATAATTCTAAATACAATCTTATAAAATTGTATCTTTGTTTTCGTTGAAAATTTCTGATATTTCTTCAGAAAATTCAAAACTATTAATCACACGTCATTACTAGTAATTTATCTGTCTAAAGTAGAAAAAAAGAATCTGTTTTTTCTTTAAAAGATTTCTTCTTTTAAAATATAGAGAACTTTAGCAATGACAATAAAATACATATATGCTAAAAGCAGGAGTTTTAGGTGCTGGACATCTTGGAAAAATACACTTACGTTTATTACAACAGTCTGAAAAATACGAATTAGTTGGTTTTTATGATCCTTTTACAGAAAATGCAGAAAAGGTTGCTAAAGAATTTGGTTATAAATTATTTGATTCTATAGAAGATTTAATAGACGCTGTAGAAGTTGTAGATATTGTAACGCCAACATTATCTCATTTTGAATGTGCAAAATTAGCCATAGAAAAAGGACGTCATATTTTTATTGAAAAACCTATAACAAAAACGGTTTTAGAAGCAGAAGCAATTAAAACATTGGCTAGCCAGTATCATGTACAAGGGCAAGTTGGGCATGTAGAACGTTTTAACCCAGCATTTACCGCAGTAAAAGACAAAATAGATACACCAATGTTTATTGAAACACATAGATTGGCAGAATTTAATCCTAGAGGAACAGATGTTCCTGTAGTTTTAGATTTAATGATACATGATATTGATATTATTCTTTCTGTTATAAATTCTAAAGTTAAAGATGTTAACGCAAGTGGTATTTCTGTTATTTCTGAAACACCAGATATTGCAAATGCTAGAATAGAGTTTGAAAATGGTTGTGTTGCTAACCTAACTGCAAGTAGAATTTCTATGAAAAACATGCGTAAAACTCGTTTTTTCCAAAAAGACGCTTATATTTCTGTAGACTTCTTAGAAAAGAAATCTGAAATTGTAAGAATGAAAGATGTACCAGATAGTCCTGATGAATTTGCTATGATATTGCAAAATGCTGAAGGAATTAAAAAACAAATTTATTTTGACAATCCAGAAATTGAAAATAACAACGCAATTTTAGATGAATTAGAATCTTTTGCTGATGCAATTAATAATGGTACAAAACCTGTGGTTTCTTTAAGCCAAGGTGCAGAAGCATTAAGAGTAGCACAAATGATAATAGATTGTTTCTAAAATAAATTAGAAAATTTTAATATTAAATAAAGTTAACAAACAAGTGCGTTAAGGATTGAAGTGAAAATCCTTTTTTATGTTGATTTGAGTTAATTTATGAAGAATGAAAAAATTAACTTAGAGAATAAATAAAAAAGATTGAAACGGAAAGCCTGTTAAAACGCCCAAAATAAAAAATTAAAATTAAATATTAATGAAAAATATAGCTGTAATTGGTGCTGGAACAATGGGAAATGGAATTGCCCACACATTTGCTCAATTTAATTATAATGTACATTTAATAGATATTTCTCAGGCCGCTTTAGATAAAGGAATTGCTACAATTTCTAAAAATTTAGATAGAATGGTTTCTAAAGAGAAAATTTCTGAAACTGATAAAACACAAACTTTAGCAAACATAACAACATTTACATCTATACCAGATGGTGTTAATAATGTTGATTTGGTTGTAGAAGCAGCTACAGAAAACGCAAGTTTAAAATCTAAAATTTTTAAAGAATTAGATGCTGTTTGTGCTGAAAAGACAATTTTAGCTACAAATACTTCTTCTATTTCTATTACACAAATTGCGGCTGTAACAAACAGACCAGAAAAAGTAATTGGAATGCATTTTATGAATCCTGTACCAATTATGAAATTGGTAGAGATTATTAGAGGTTACAACACTTCTGATGATGTTATGCAAACCATTGTTAATCTTTCTAAAGAAATTAATAAAATTCCGGTAGAAGTTAACGATTATCCTGGTTTTGTAGCCAACAGAATTTTAATGCCAATGATTAACGAATCTATAGAAACATTATATAACGGAGTTGCTGGTGTTGCAGAAATAGATACAGTTATGAAACTAGGAATGGCACATCCAATGGGGCCTTTACAACTTGCAGACTTTATTGGTTTAGACGTTTGTTTGTCTATAATGAATGTTTTATATGACGGTTTTAAAAACCCTAAATATGCACCTTGTCCATTGTTAGTAAACATGGTTATGGCAGGTAAATTAGGTGTAAAATCTGGTGAAGGTTTTTATGATTATTCAGAAAACAGAAAAGCAGAAAAAGTAGCTAAAATGTTTAGTTAATAAATATAAATTTGTTATTTCAAGAAGAGATTCTTTTCAGTTTTTCTTCTTGAAACAACAGTTATTATGAAATATAAATATCTTTTAATTTTCTTATTATTTTATTCAATTTTATCTTCTGCGCAAGAAAGTAAAAAAGGAATTTTAAACGTAAAAAAAATAGGTTTCTTGTATAATAATGCAAATGAACATAATTTTTTATTTAATGATTTAGATTACAATTACACTACAGATACCTATAAATTGCAGGCTTTTTACAACTTAGGAAAATGGAAATCTTTAGATTTTGAATTAACTATTCAACCACAATACCAAGTTATAAAACACCAATTAATAAATGAGCAATTTGTTTTACCATCTGAAGAAAATTACCAAGAAAAAAGAACTGAATTTACAACACCAAAAACCATACACTTGTATGCTTTTGAATTAGGTTTTCTAATAAAGAAACAACTTCTAAAAAAACTAGATTTTATAGTAACTATTGGTTTAGGATTAGCTACAATTGACACTAAAACTGAACGTTTAGCAAAAGGCTTTACTTTTATAGAAAATGGTTCTTTAGGTTTGTCTTATCAAACTTCTAAAAAAACTTTTTTATACTTAGGAAGTAACATTGGCCATGTTTCTAATTTTGATACAAAAAAACCAAACAACGGTTATTCCTTTTTAGGTTTTGAAATAGGAATTTCTTATTCAATCAAATAAAAAAAAGAGACTTTTACAAGTCTCTTTTTAATTACATTTTATATGAGAAGTTAATCTATTTACCCAACCAAGAATTTAACATCCATATTGTTTTTTCTTGTTCTGCAATAAAATCACTCATCATAGAATTAGTTCCTTCATCATCTGCTTTATCAGATAAATCTAAGATTTCTCTTTCTATTTTTAACAACTCAGACAAAGAATTTACAACCAACTCTACTCCTTCTACATCGTTAGAAATATCTTTACCTACAGCTACAGAAGAAGTTTCTAAATAATCTGCAAATGTATGTAACGGCTTTCCTTGTAAAGTTAAAATACGTTCTGCTATATCATCTATTTTTACTTGAGAATCTGTGTAAAACTCTTCAAATTTCACATGTAATTCAAAAAAGTTTTTCCCTTTAATATTCCAGTGTAAACCTCTTAAATTTTGATAATATATTTGAAAATTTGCTAATAATCCATTTAAATTATCAACTAAATTTGCGCTTTCACTTTTATCTAATCCTAATATTGATTTGTTCATTTGATTATGTTTTTTTGATTAATTCAAAATTAACTGAAATTTATTACAATAAACTATAATTATTATTGATAGTTTTAATATCTTTATCAAAATATTTTATACGAATGACAATTACCCAATTAAAATACGTTTTATCTGTTGCAGAATATCAAAATTTTACAATTGCTGCAGAACATAGTTTTGTTACCCAGCCTACACTTAGTATGCAAATTCAGAAACTAGAAGATGAGTTAGGTGTTAAGGTTTTTAATAGATCTAAAAAACCAATTGAACTTACAGAAGTTGGTAGAAAAATAGTAGAACAAGCAAAAGTAATTGTAGATGAAAGCAATAGAATTTTAGATATTGTACATCAACAAAAAGGTTTTATTGGTGGTGAATTTAAAATAGGAATTATACCTACAATAATGCCTACTTTATTACCAATGTTCTTACAAAACTTTACTAAAAAATACCCAAAAGTAAAGTTAATTATTGAAGAATTAACTACAGAAGAAATTGTTAGAAAATTAACAGACGGACATATAGATGCAGCAATTGCAGCTACACCTTTAGAAAACGAAGCAATAAAAGAAAGACCTTTATATTATGAGCCCTTTGTTGGTTTAATACCACAAAATCATAGACTTTTTAATAACAAACAAATTTCTGCAGAAGAATTAGAAATGGAAGATATATTGTTATTAGAAGATGGCCATTGTTTTAAAGACAGTGTAATAAATCTTTGTAGAACTCATAAAATAGATAACAAAAAAGGGTTTCAATTAGAAAGTGGAAGTTTTGATACTCTAATTAAACTTTCTAAGGAAGGTTTAGGAATGACTTTGTTGCCTTATTTACATACGTTAGATTTAAATGATGTAGATAAAAGCCATTTACGTGAATTTACAAATCCTCCTCCTGCTAGAGAAGTAAGTTTAATTTACCATAAATCTCAGTTAAAAATGCAATTAATAGAAGCCTTAAAAAAGACTATTGATGGTGTTGTTAGAGGTGCTATTTCTTTTTCTGATGTAAAAATTATTAGTCCTATTAAAAAATAATATAAAAATCTACAATAAAAAAAAGGGAAGCTAAATAGCTTCCCTTTTTTTTTTAAATAATTTTTGACTGTTAAGAATACATTTTCTCACGTAATTCTTTAACTTTTGGATCTGATAAATATTCTTCAAAAGTAGTATATCTATCTATAACTCCTTTTGGTGTTAATTCTATAATTCTATTTGCAACTGTTTGTGCAAACTCATGATCATGAGTAGAAAACAAAATTGTTCCTTTAAAGTTTATTAATGCGTTGTTTAAAGATTGTATAGATTCTAAATCTAAGTGATTTGTTGGTTCATCTAAAATTAAAACATTTCCTCTTTTCATCATCATTCTAGATAACATACAACGTACTTTTTCTCCTCCAGAAAGTACATTACTTTTCTTTAGAGCTTCTTCACCAGAAAAAATCATTTTTCCTAAGAAACCACGTAAAAATACTTCTTCTCGCTCTTCTTCTGTTTGTGCATATTGTCTTAACCAATCTACTAAATTTAATTCTCCGTCTTGGAAAAAACTAGAATTATCTAGCGGTAAGTATGATTGTGTTGTTGTAACTCCCCAAGAAAATTCTCCTGCATCTGCTTTTTCATTATCTGTAATAATTTGATAAAAAGCACTAATTGCTCTAGAGTTTTTAGAGATTACAGCTATTTTATCTCCTTTATTTAAATTGATGTGAACATCGCTAAATAATTTTTCATCTTCAAATTCTTTAGCTAAACCTTCAACATTTAAAATTTGATCTCCTGCTTCTCTATCTCTATCAAAAATAATTGCTGGGTAACGTCTACTAGATGGTTTAATATCTTCAACATTTAACTTATCAATCATTTTTTTACGAGAAGTAGCTTGCTTAGATTTTGCCATATTCGCAGAAAAACGACGAATAAACTCTTCTAATTCTTTCTTTTTATCTTCTGCTTTTTTGTTTTGCTGCGCTCTTTGTTTTGCTGCTAATTGGCTAGACTCATACCAGAAAGTATAATTACCAGAGTAATGGTTTATTTTTCCAAAATCAATATCTGAAATATGTGTACAAACTGCATCTAAAAAGTGTCTATCATGCGAAACTACAATTACTGTGTTTTCAAAGTTTGCTAAGAAGTTTTCTAACCAAGAAATAGTTTCAAAATCTAAATCATTGGTAGGTTCATCCATTATTAAAACATCTGGGTTACCAAATAAAGCTTGTGCAATTAACACACGTACTTTTTGTTTACCATCCAAATCTTTCATTAATGTGTAATGCAAATCTTCTTTTATTCCTAAATTAGAAAGCATAGCTGCAGCATTAGAATCTGCATTCCAACCATCCATTTCTTCAAATTTAATTTGCAACTCCCCAATTTTCTCAGCATTTTCATCTGTGTAATCAGCATATAATTCATCAATTTGCTTTTTAATTTTAAACAAATCTTTATTACCCATTACAACTGTTTCTAAAACAGGAAATTCATCGAAAGCATAATGGTCTTGCGTTAAAACAGACATTCTCTTTCCAGATTCTAAATGTACTTGACCAGAAGTTGGCTCTTGCACACCAGAAATAATTTTTAAGAAAGTAGATTTTCCTGCTCCATTTGCGCCAATAATTCCGTAGCAATTACCTTGAAGAAATTTTGTATTTACTTCGTCAAACAAAATACGTTTTCCAAATTGAACAGATAAATTAGAAACTGATAACATAAATAAACTTTTTTTAATTTTGTGCAAAAGTACAAATTCCATTTTTCTTATCAAGTTATATAAGCAATACTTTTACAACATCTTAATAGTAAGTGAAGCTTATAATTTTAAAGTATTTTAACAGTGAATTAACAATATTACCTCCCACAAATTTCTACATTTGTTAGATGCTTTTAGAAGCTTTATTTATGACAAAAAAAATATCTAATTATATCGCTATTTCTTTTCTATTATTAGTCTTAATAGGATGTGGTAATGGTAAAAAAAACTCCAATACTTTTTTTGGCGGTAAAATAATTAACCCTAAAACAAAGTTTGTTGTTCTTTATTCTAAAGATAAAGTTATTGATACTTTATTATTAAATGATAGAAATAAATTTCTAGGAACTTATGATAAACTAGAGGAAGGTTTATATCATTTTGAACATGGTAACGAAAATCAATACATATATATAGAGCCACAAGATAGCTTAATGTTACGCTTAAACACTTGGGATTTTGATGAATCTATTGTTTTTGCTGGCAAAGGTGCTGAAAGAAATAATATATTAATTGATATTTTTCTTGAGGATGAAAATGAAAGAAAAATATTTTACAAATTAAACAGGCTAGAACCTAAAGTTTACAAAAAGAAAATAGATTCTATTATAAAGTTTAAAATAAAAACTTTAGACGAGTATAAAACGAGACATCCTAATGAAACGGATAATTATTTTAAAGTTTTAAAAACTGCTTTAACGTACCCAATATATTCTAGAGTTGAAAGGTACCCAATAAACCATGTATACGCTTTAAGAAAAAAAGATTTCCCTAAGTTAGAAACTTCATTTTATGATTATAGAAATAATTTAGATTTTAGCAATAATGATTTAATGTATTATACACCCTATGCAAGATACATTACAAATTACTTATATAATGTAACTTATGCTATGGGGCATAAACCGATGAAAGATGAATTTTCATCTGATTTTACGGTAGATTTATTAACTACAATAAATAATAAGTTAAACTCTAACGACTCTAAAAACGCTTTCCTTAAAAGAACAGTATTAGATCATTTTTACAGAAAATCTAGTTGTAATGTAAATGAAGAGGCATTTGATACTTTCTTTAAATTATCATCTAATGAAGAAGACAAAGCATTAGTTAAAAATATTTTAAACGATAATAAAGTCATACTTAAAGGAGATGAAATAAAAGGTTTTACTATCTCAGATTTTACAAATCAAGTATTAAACATCGAAGATTTTACAATAAACAAGAATTCTGTATTACTTTTTTGGGACAAAGAATACATTTCAGAATCATTTATTAGCTCTAGAATACCTTATTTACAGAAACAATATCCATCCTTAAATTTTGCTATTATAGAAATAGATGGAAACAATACAAATAGAATTAAAAACGTTGACATTAAAAATCAATATTACATTAATTCTAAATCTTTAGAAGACAATTTTCTAACAAGTAAAATGAACCGCACAATTTTAGTTGATAAAAACGGAATTGTAGTTAATGGTTACGCTGCTATTTCCTCATATAATATTAATAAACAGCTTAAAGAATTAAGTAAAAATAATTAACCGTAATAAATATTGCTGTTAATTTTATTTGCTGTACCTTTGCACGATTTTAATTTTGAGGTTACTCATAGAAAATCAAGTCGAAATTTATAATTTGATTTGCAGGTGGGCGTTCTGTGAATCTACAAAAACACAGTATGTCAACATTTTTAGAATTAGGTTTAAAAGAACCTATCAACAGAGCATTAACAGATTTAGGTTATGAAAAACCAACTGTTATTCAAGAAAAAGCAATTCCACAAATTATCTCTTCTACAGACGATTTAAAAGCATTTGCACAAACAGGTACAGGTAAAACTGCTGCTTTTAGTTTACCAATATTAGAACTTTTAGATACTAATAGTAAAAACGTACAAGCAATTATTTTATCACCAACAAGAGAACTAGCAGTTCAAATTGGTAATAATATTAAAGACTTTTGTAAATACTTACCAGACGTTAAAGTAACTACTGTATATGGTGGTTCTAGTATGGAAGAGCAAATTAGATCTTTAAAAAGAGGTTCTCAAATTGTTGTTGGAACTCCTGGTAGAACAGTAGATTTAATTAACAGAAGAGCTTTAAAATTAGGAAACGTTCAATGGTTAGTCTTAGACGAAGCTGATGAAATGTTAAACATGGGTTTTAAAGACGAATTAGATAAAGTTTTAGAAGCAACACCAGAAACAAAGCAAACGTTATTGTTTTCTGCAACTTTTCCTAGAGAAGTAGAATCTATTGCTAAAAACTATATGACTAAACCAGTAGAAATTACTTCTGGTCAAAAAAATCAAGGTTCAGATAATGTAAGTCATGAGTATTACTCGGTTACAGAAAGAACTCGTTATCCAGCTTTAAAAAGAATAGCAGATTTAAATCCTGATATTTATGCAATTATTTTTTGTAGAACTCGTAGAGAAACTCAAGAGGTTGCAGACAACTTAATTAAAGATGGTTATAGTGCAGATTCTTTACACGGAGATTTATCTCAAGGACAAAGAGATTCTGTTATGGGTAAATTCAGAAAAAAAACAATTCAAATCTTAGTTGCAACAGATGTTGCAGCACGTGGTTTAGATGTTACTGAATTAACGCACGTAATTAATCATAAATTACCAGATCAGATAGAAAACTATACTCACAGAAGTGGTAGAACTGGTAGAGCCGGTAATAAAGGTATTTCTATAGTTTTAGTGAATGGAAAAGAAAAAGGGAAATTACGTCCTATAGAAAAAATCATTCAAAAGAAATTTGTAGAAGCAAAAGTACCTACTGGTAAAGAAATTGTACAAAATCAATTAATGAATTTAATTGATAAAGTTCAAACTACAGAAGTTAACGAATCTGAAATTAATGAATTTTTACCTAGTATTTATGAAAAACTAGAGTCTTTAAATAGAGAAGAGTTAATTCAGAAATTTGTTTCTTTAGAGTTTAATACAATGTTAGCATATTATGAAAATGCTAAAGATTTAAACGATTTATCTTCAAGAGATAATTCTAGAGCAAGAACAGAGAACGAAAACATGACTCGTTTCTTCATTAACATTGGTAGAAAAGACAACTTAAATCCTGGTAAATTAATTGGTTTAATTAATGAACAAAACATTGGAGATAAAGTTGAAATAGGATCTATAGATATTTTAGATACTTTTTCTTTCTTTGAAATTGACAAAAACTTTGAAGATAAAACATTAGAAGCTTTTAGTTCTAACCAACCAGATTTTGACGGACGTTCAGTAAACGTAGAGATTACTAAGAAAGAACGTTCTGGTGGTGGTAGAAGAGGCGGAAAAAAATCTTTTGGTAAAAAAGATGGTGGTTTTGGAAGACGTAGAAGTTCTGAAGGTTCATCAAGAAGAAGTAGCGATTCTGGAAGCAGAGGAAGATCTTCTGATAGACGTTCATCTGATAGACCTGATAGAAGCTCTGGAGGAGAAAGAAAATCTTCTAGCGGATTTGGTAGAAAACGTAGAGATAGTTAAATCTAAACTTATTAAATATAAAACCTCATAAACTTAAAGTTTATGAGGTTTTTTTTTACTGAATAAATTTTAAAATGAATTATAATAAAATAAAAATAGCAATTAAAATAAAAACTATTATTTGAGTCCATTTTAAATAATAACCTATCCTGTCATTACTTTTTATTTTTTCAGAAATAGAACCTGCAAGTACAGCTATTAAAGAAAATATAATAAAAGAAACAAACATAAAAGTAAACCCTAAAATATAAAATTGAATAACAGAACTTAATGTTTCGCTAAAAAGAAAACCAGGAAAAAATGCTAAAAAGAATATTGAAACTTTAGGATTTAAAACATTCATTATAAACCCTTGTTTAAATAATTGTTTTGTTGTTTTCTTTGGAGTATTTTCTTCAGACAAAGAAATACTTGCATCAGATTTATATACTTTATACGCTAAATATAGTAGATAAATTGCACCGAAAATTTTTATTGCTGTAAATAAGTTTTCAGATTCTTTTATAATTGCAGAAACTCCAAAAGCAAGTAATGTTGTATGAATTAAACAACCAGAAATTAAACCAACTACAGTGGCTAAACCGTATTTTTTTCCGTTTACAATACTTTGGGTTAAAACAAAAATATTATCTGGCCCTGGAGAAATAGCTAAAATTGATGTTGCAAAAGCAAAAGACAAAAGTGTTTCAATCATAAAAGTAAAAATACACTTTTAGATGCTTTTGTAAAACTAAATTTTATATTCTAAAAGTTAGCGATTATTTATTTAAGATAGCTTTATTAATGTTTTTAACTAAGCTTGGACCCTCATAAATAAAGCCTGTATAAATTTGTACTAAATCTGCGCCAGCTTCAATTTTTTCCAAAGCATCTTCTGCAGAATGTATACCTCCTACTCCAATAATTGGAAAAGATTTATTAGATTTTTCTGCTAAATATTTTATTACTTTAGTACTTTGTTTTAAAATAGGTTGTCCACTAACACCACCATTTCCTATTTCTTCTAAACGCTCTTTAGAGGCTTTTAAATTACTTCTAGTAGTAGAAGTGTTAGAAGCGATAACACCGTCTATTTTAGTTTCTGCAACCAACTCTATAATTTCATCTAATTGAGCATCATTTAAATCTGGTGCTATTTTAAGTAAAATTGGTTTCTTAATTTTAAATTTATTATTCTGTTTTTGACATTCAGAAATTAACTCTAATAAATAATCTTTATCGTTTAATTTTGCATGACTACCAACGTTTGGGCAACTAACATTTAATACAAAATAATCTACAAATGGTTGTAATTCTTTAAAAACTGCTAAATAGTCTTCTGTATAATTTTCTGGTTTTGTTTGTGTATTCTTACCAATATTACCACCAATTATAACTTTATGCTTGTTCTTTTTTAGATTTTTAATAGCCTCTTCTACTCCATCATTATTAAAGCCCATTCTATTTATAATTCCTTTATCATCTTTTAAGCGAAAAAGTCTCTTTTTAGGATTACCAACTTGCCCTTTAGGAGTTACTGTACCAATTTCTATAAAACCAAAACCAAAGTTTGCTAACTCGTTGTATAAAACTGCATTTTTATCGAAACCAGCAGCTAAACCAACAGGGTTTTTAAATGTTAGTCCAAATAATTTACGTTCTAATTTTTTATCATTTACTTGATATAAACTTCTAAATATAGAAGCCACAAAAGGTATTTTACACAAAAATCTAATTAATGAAAAAGTAAAATAATGAACTTTCTCTGGATCGAATAAAAATAAAATTGGTCGGACTATTAATTTGTACATAAATATTAAATATAAAAAAAGCCCCAAATAAATGGAGCTTGTAAATTATCTTAAAACAGCGTTTAAATTCTTTTCGAATGTCTGCTGTAATTTTTGCATTATTTTATCTATTTGTTTATCTGCTAAAGTTTTTGTTTCGTCTTGAATTAAAAAACTAACGGCATAAGATTTTTTACCTTCTGGTAATTTATCACCTTCGTAAACATCAAATAAATCTACTTCTTTTAATAAGTTTTTCTCAGATTGAAAAGCCAAATTATAAATTTCTTTAAATTCAGTTTTAGTATCTAATAATAAGGCTAAATCTCTTTTTACCGCAGGAAATTTTGGTAAATCAGATACTTTTACCTTCTTATTTCCAGTTAACTTTAAAATAGTATCCCAATTAAAATCAGCAAATAAAACTTCTTGTTTTATACCAAACTCTTTTAATAAACCTCTTTTAACTACACCAAATTCAACCAATTTCATTTTCCCTAAACTCAATATAATTCCTTCAGAAAAAACATCTTGTTTAGTTGGTGTTGTTTTTAATTTATCTATTCCTAATCTACTTAAAACGTTTGTAATTATTCCTTTTAAATAAAAGAAATCTGATGTTTTGTTGGCTACACTCCAACTATCTGATGCTCTGTTACCAGTAACAAATAAAGTAAGATGTTTATCTTCTTGATATTTTTCATTGTATTTATGATATGTTTTACCAAATTCATAAAATTTTAATGAATTGTTTTTTCTATTAATATTGTAAGAAACAGATTCTAAACCACTAAATAGTAAAGACTGACGCATAACCTTTAAATCGTTACTTAACGGATTTAGCATTTCTACGTTTGCTTCTTCATTTATATTTTCTGAAAGCTTTGCATATTCTGGCTTTGTTAAAGAATTTGCCATAGTTTCATTAAAACCTAAAGAGGTTAATTGATCTGCAACAACATTTTCAATTTTAGTATCTTTATTAGAATCAAAAGAAATTGAAGTGTTTAATTTATGAGAAAACTCAATATTATTGTAACCGTAAACTCTTAAGATCTCTTCAATAATATCTGCTTCTCTTTGAACATCTGTTCTGTAAGAAGGAATTGTTAAACCTAAACCACCTTCTGTTTCACTATTAATCTTAATTTCTAATGATGCTAAAATTTTCTTAATAGTTTCTTTAGGTATTTCTTGACCAATTAATCTATACGCACTTTCATAAGAAAGAAAAACTTGATAATCCTCAATCTTTTCAGGATAAAAATCAGAAACATCAGATCCCATTTTTCCTCCAGCATATTCTTCAATTAATAATGCAGCGCGTTTTAAAGCATATTCTGTCATATTAATATCAATTCCTCTTTCGAAACGGAAAGAAGCATCTGTGTTTAATGCGTGTCTTTTTGCAGTTTTTCTAACTGAAACTGGATTAAAGTAAGCGCTTTCTAAAAAGATTGAAGTAGTATGTTCTGTAACTCCAGATTTACTTCCACCAAAAACACCTGCAATACAAAGTGGGTTAGAATCTGCATCACAAATCATGATATCTTCTGCAGATAAAGTTCTTTCAACATTATCTAACGTAGTAAATTTTGTACCTTCTCCTAAAGTTTTTACAAGAATTTTGTTTCCTTTAATTTTTTGTGCATCAAAAGCATGTAAAGGTTGCCCTAATTCATGTAAAACATAGTTTGTTATATCTACAATATTGTTTTTTGGCGTTAAACCAATTGCTTTTAATCTATTTTGAATCCATTCTGGTGAATCTTGTACAGTTACATCTGTAATTGTAATACCACAATATCTTGGTGCTTGTTCTTTGTTTTCAACTTCAACATCAAAACGTAAAGTTCTTTCATCTACATGAAAATCACTTACAGAAGGAGATATTAATTCTAAATTAATGTCTTGTTGCATTAAACCTGCACGTAAATCTCTTGCAACACCAAAATGGCTCATTGCATCAGATCTATTTGGAGTTAATCCAATTTCAAAAATTTCGTCAATTTCAATATTAAAAACTTCAGCAGCAGGTGTACCAGCTTCTAAAACTTCATCAAGAACTAAAATACCATCATGACCTTTACCTAAACCCAATTCGTCTTCAGCGCAAATCATTCCATGACTTTCTTCTCCTCTAATTTTTCCTTTTTTAATCTTAAAACCTTCACCTTTTTCATCATATAAAGTAGTACCAATTGTTGCTACAGGTACTTTTTGGCCAGCAGCTACATTTGGTGCACCACAAACAATTTGTACAGGTTCTCCAGATCCTAAATCTACAGTTGTAACTTTTAATCTGTCTGCATTTGGATGCTGAACACAAGTTAAAACTTTACCTACAACTATACCTTTTAAGCTTCCTTTTATAGATTCTTTAGTCTCTATACCTTCTACCTCTAAACCTAAATCGGTTAATAATTCACCTGTTTTTACAGCTTCCCAATCTGTTTGTAAAAACTGTTTTAACCAATTGTATGAAATTTTCATATACCTTTTTTGATGTTTTCAAGGGCAAAAATACTGATTTTTATGGTTTTTTAAGCTCCTTTTTAACTTAAAAAACGTAAGTTTATTCACTTTAAATTTTAATAATTATTTAGCTATATATGAAGAAAATAATTCTGCTATTTTTTATTTTGTTAATTACCTGTATTTCATGTAATAAACAAGAAATTGTAAAACTAAAAAAAGGAACTTATAGAGCATTTTTAAAAGTACAAGACAACCAAGAATTACCTTTTATTATTGAAGTTAAAAACGACACTTTATTAACTATTGTTAATGCAGAAGAAAGAATTATTGTTGATGAAATTAGTTATAAAAATGATTCTGTTTACATACAAACACCAGTTTATGAAGGTTATATTGTAGCAAAAATAAAAAAAAACAACACTTTAGAAGGTTCTTTTATTAAAGAAAGTTTAGATAGAATTGTGCCTTTTATTGCTGAAAATAAAACAGAAAGATTTCCTATAAAAAATAATAAACCACAAGTTAATATTTCTGGTAATTGGGAAACTGTTTTCAGTGATAATTCTATTAAAGACAGATATATTGCCAAAGGTATTTTTAAACAAAAAAACAATAAAGTTACTGGTACTTTTAGAACAACTACAGGAGATTATAGGTATTTAGAAGGTGTTATTGATGGAGATTCTTTAAAACTTTCTACTTTTGATGGTGCACATGCTTTTTTGTTTACAGCAAAAATTAAAGATAGTGTTATGAGTGGTTTTTTCTATTCTGGAAATCACTGGAAAGAACCGTTTAAAGCAAAACTAAACAACAATTATGAATTACCTAATGAAGAAGATTTAACATATTTAAAAGAAGGGTATAAAACTTTAGCCTTTTCTTTCCCAAATGAAAGTGGAGAAATTATTTCTTTAAAAGATAAAGAGTTTAAGAATAAAATAGTTTTAGTTCAAATTATGGGAACTTGGTGTCCAAATTGTTTAGATGAAAGTAAATTTTATGTAAATTACTTAAAGGAAAATCCCAATTCTAATGTAAAAATAATTGGTCTTGCTTTTGAAGTTGCAAAAACTAAAGAAGCTGCTTTTAAAAGAATGAAACGTTTAAAAGATAGAATTGGTATAGAATACCCTTTACTTTTAGCAGATTTTGGCAATATTGCTGATAAAGCAATGGCACAAAGCAAACTACCTATGTTAAATCATATTCTTTCTTACCCAACAACTATATTTTTAGATAAGAAAGGGACAGTTAGAAAAATACACACTGGTTTTAATGGACCTGCAACAGGAAAAAAATACGACGAATTTAAAATAGAATTCAATCAGTTTATGAATCTTTTAATCAATGAAAATTAAATATCTTTGTAGCTTAAAAATAAGTAATGTTTAAAAAGATTCCCAATTATATAAAATACATATTTACAAACGTTTTCTTTTTATTTTTGTTCATATTCACATTTAGAATACTATTCTATTACCTGTTTGCACAATTAGAAAATGTTCCTTCTAATGAAGTTAAAACAAGCTTTTTATTAGGAGCCCGCTTTGATTTTAAATTAGCAGTTATATTATTTTTCCCTTTAGCTTTATTTATTTTAGTAATTAATTATCGTTTTTTTAAAAATGAAATTTACAAGAAAATAGCTAACATCTATTTAGTTTTATCTTACTTAATTATTACTCTTTTCTTCCTATTCGATTTTGGTTATTATGATTATTTAAGTATTCGTCTAGACGCTTCTTCTCTTCGTTTTTTAAGTAATTTAAAAATTTCTAGTCAAGTTTTAGTAGAAAGTTATCCAATATATAAAGGTCTTTTAGGTTTACTTCTTTTATGTTTTATAATTTATAAATTATCTAAATTTATATATCAATCTCATAAAAATCAAAAAACATTAATTTCTAATAAAGTAAAATCGTTTTATTTTATTGGAACTTTTCTACTTCTTTCATTCGGTATTTATAATAGTTTTACACATTACCCTTTGCGTTGGAGTCAAGCATTTTTTTCAAAAAATAATGCAGTAAATCAATTTTCATTGAACCCAGTTTTATATTTCTTTGATAGTTTTGCTTATAGGAGCGAAGGTGTTAATATGAAAGAATTCAATAATTATTACCCAACAATAGCTAAGCATTTAAATCTACCTAAGAATAAAATATCTTTTGAAAGAAAAGTAATATTTGATTCTACATATACTAAAAAACCAAATGTGGTTATTGTAATGATGGAATCTGTTGGTGTAAAACCAATGAGTTTTTATGGAAATATAATTAATAGCACACCTGTATTAGATTCTTTAATTAAAGAAAGCATAAGCTTTCCTAATTTTTATGTTCATAAATCTGGAACTGCAGCTAGTGTTTTTGCAAGTGTAACAGGCTTACCAGATATTGAAAATGTTAGAACAGCTTCTAGAAACCCTTTATTACAAGATCAACGTATTTTATTTGATCAATTTACAGGTTATGAAAAATTATATTTTTTAGGAGGAAGTGCTAATTGGGCTAATATTAGAAGTATTTTTCAATCGAATATAAAGGGTTTAACTATTTTTGAAGAAGGAAGTTATGAGACAGAAAATAGAGCTGATGTTTGGGGAATTGATGATTATGAACTTTTTAAGGAGTCTAATAAAGAATTAGAAAAATTAGCTAATAAGAACAAACCATTTGTAGCTTATATTCAAACAGCTTCTAATCATATGCCTTTTACAGTTCCTGATGAAAAAGAGAGCTACAAACCACTAAAAGAAGCATCTATTTCTTCTGAATTATTAGCAAAAAGTGGTTTTAAATCTGTTGCTCAATTAAATGCGCTACGATATTTAGATTTTAATATTGGTAGGTTTTTAGAAAGAGCAAAAGCCTCTGGATATTACGAGAATACCATTTTTGCTTTTTTTGGAGACCACAATACAGCAATGACAAGAACAGATTTATACAGTAAAGAATTTGATTTAAATATTCAATTACAGCATGTTCCTTTCTTAATTCATGCACCAAAATTTGTTAAACCAGCATTGAATCTTAAAAACGGAAAACTAATAGATTTGTTTCCAACAATTATGGGCTTAGCTAAAATAAACCACACAAATTACACATTAGGTAACAATCTATTAGATACATTACAGACAAATAATACTTCTTTTGTATATTTAAAGATTAAAGGAGAACCAGCTGTAGGACTTATAAAAGATAGTTTATATTATTATAAAACAAATTATACAAATGCAAGTGGCTTGTATAATTTAAAGGAAAAAAGTTTAGAAGATTTAAAACAAAATTACCCAAGTAAAGTACAAAAATTAGATAGCTTATTAAATGCTTATTATCATTCTACAAAATACCTTTACTTTAATAATAAAAAGACTAATTAAATAGTTTTTTCTCTACTTTTTTAAATATGAAAAAGTATAAATTAGCGAGAATAGTTCCTATTAAAATTCCTGCTGTAATATCTAATGGAAAATGTACACCTAGATATAACCTACTATAGGCAAATATTAAAGGGAATAATAAAATTAGGTAAATATATTTATAAGTATCTTTAAGTAGCAGAACTACAAAAACGGAGAAAAATGTTGAAGTTGCAGCATGACCAGACATAAAACTAAAACTTTGAGGATTTATTAATGTTCTTAATAAATGTTTAATTTCAGGGTCGTTGTTTGGTCTTAATCTTTGTACAGAATTTTTAATTAAGTTGGTAAATTGATCTGAAAATGCAACTAAAATAATCATTGCAAGTATCATTAAACCGCCTCTTTTCCACCCAAAAGATCTAACTACTAAAAAAATAATAAAAACGAACAAAGGAGCCCAATTTAGTTGATGTGTAATTGCCAACCAAAATGTATCCCAATGTTCGTTTCCTAAGTTGTTTAAAAAAACAAGTAAATCTTTATCTTTTTGTATAATGTCTAACAAATTAGTTACCTATTTTTAATATTTCTATTTCAAAAACTAAATCTGATTTTGCTGGAAAAGGTCCAAATTTCTGATCTCCAAACCCAATTGCATACGGTATAAACAATCTAGCTTTTTCACCTTCTTTCATAGATAAAACACCTTCTCTAAGACCACTAATCATTGGTTTATCTTCATCATTTAAATCAAAAACAATAGGTTTACCAACATCATCAGAAGATTGCATTCTTTTGCCATCTGCAATATACAATGTATAATTTGCAGTAACAGTTTTTGTCGCTACAACTCTTTTACCTTTTGTTTCTTTTAATTTTAATATGCGTAAACCTGTACCCGTTTTTAAGGCTTTAGGTTCTTCTTTTTCTTCTAAGAATTTTTTCTTAGCTTCTAAGTATTCAGAATATCTTTTGTCTTCGATTTTATTTTCTTCTCTAATCTTATCTTCTTGAGATTTATTAAAGTTAGCTACTTCTCTATCAAAAACTTCTGCAGCATTAAAATCTTCTGCTTTAGAACCTATTCTAATAATGTTTACAGTCTTTATAGTATCCATTTGAGATACTTTATTTACTACAGCCATTCTTGTAGAATCTATTGCATTTTTTAATTGCAAAGAATCTGTAAACTTTTGTTGTAATTTTTTTAATTCAAAAGGATTTACAACCGTTTTTCCAAAAACACTATGTTTACCATTTAAATGTGGTATTGCTCTGTGTGTAATAAAAAACTGACTATTATTAGTGGTTGGACCTCCATTTGCCATAGAAAGAACTCCTTGATCATCATGTTTGTAAATAAAATCTCCTTCATCATTTCTTGGAAATTCGTCTCCAAAAAGATAACCAGGACTTTTTCTACCATTTGGTGTAAAACCACCACCTTGAATTACAAAATTAGGAACTACTCTATGAAAGATAATTCCTTCATAAAAATTTTTACCTTTTAAAGAATCTAACAATCTACTGTTTGTACCTTCAACTAAAGCAACAAAATTTGCTACAGTTTTAGGTACATCATCAGCATATAATTCTAATAAGATATTTCCTTTATTTGTTTCTATTTCTGCATATAAACCTTCGTTTAAATCTTTATACTTTTTTGGAGTACAAGAAATAAATATGGTAAATACTAAAGAAATAAAGAAAAAATTCTTCATGTTTTTATTTTAAAACTTCTAATAATTCAATTTCAAATACTAAAGTAGAAAAAGGCTTAATATTTTCTCCTCTTTGTTGCGCTCCATAAGCTAATTCTTGAGGAATAAAGAATTTATATTTTGCTCCTTCTTTCATTAATTGTACTCCTTCTGTCCATCCTTTAATTACTTGGTTTAGACCAAATTCAGCTGGCGTACCTTTGTCTACAGAACTATCAAATACTTTACCTTCTAAATTTGTACCATGGTAATGTACTTTTACTCTTGTTGTTGGTCCTGCTGGCTTCTCTCCAGTACCTTCTTTCATAATAATGTATTGTATACCACTTTCTGTAGTTTGTACACCTTCTTTAGTTTTATTTTCAGCTAAAAACTCTTCACCTGCTTTTTTATTTTCACCAAATTTAGCTTCTGCTTCTTTTGCCGCTTTTTCTTGCATTTCTTCCATTTGAGCTTGTTGCTTCTTTTGAAAGTAAGTACTTAAAATTTTCTGAACATCTTTTTGTTCTATTAACAAGTTAGTAGAATCTAAACCATTTCTAATTCCTTGTGCTAAAAGATTTTTATTAACTTCACTAAAATTAGATTTTAACTGACCAGACATCGTTAAACCAACTGCATAACTTACTGAGTCTAATTCTGTTTCTAAAGATTTTACTTCTTTTACTTGGTTTCCGCAAGAAAACATAGTTACTGTAATGGCAGCTGCTGCTAAATTTTTTACAATTTTCATTTTTATTCTATTTATTTATATTTAATAATGTTACTGTACTCTTAATCGTTTTATTCATTCCTATTTTATCTCCGTCGCCAGAAATACCAAAAGCATTGTAAGACGGAATAACAAATGTAATTGTTTCTCCAATTTTCATCAACTTTATTCCTTTTTGAATTCCGGTAATAAAATCTTCTTTATCTACATTATAAGTTTTTATACCAAGTAATTCTTTGCTGTATAATACAGAATCGTTTAAATCTGTAATATTATATTCTAAAGTTATAATGTCTCCTGCTTTGGGTTTTATTGTTTCTTCTTCAATTTTTACATTGTAAGCGTACCAAAAACCATTTGGTGAAGTTTTATATATATTTAAACTATCTTTTGTTATATAATTTAAAATTTCTTCATCTTCTAGTTGAAATAACTTTTTTGTAGCTTCAATATTGTCTTGAAAAATAGTTGTTGAAGGTTTTGGGTTTATTGGTCTTCTTGGTTGGGAAGTAGAACAACCTATTAAAAATAAAACTACAAAGATAAAGTATAGATTAATCTTCATAAGAGGAGTTTAATTCGTTAATATAATTTGGTAAAAGTTCTTTAAAATGTGTAATTACATCTTCCATTTTACCTAAGAATTTTCCTCCAGCAGCATTATCATGCCCACCTCCATTAAAATGATTTCTAGAAAATTTATTAACGGAAAATGTTCCTTTAGATCTAAAAGAAATTTTTATAATATTTTGATCTGTGTCTTCTATAAATATAGCTGCAAAAATAATTCCTTTTAAAGAAAGTGCATAATTAACTACACCTTCTGTGTCTCCTTTTTCAAAATTAAATTTCTTTTTCTCTTGTTCTGTTAATGTAATAAAAGCTGTTTTATATTCTGGTAAAATTTGTAAATTGCTTAAAGCTTGCCCTAAAAGTAATAATCTACCATAAGAATTAGCATCATAAACATTGTTATGAATCTTAGCATTATCTGCACCTTTATCTATTAAATCTGCAATAATTCTATGTGTTTTACTAGACGTAGATCTAAACCTAAAAGACCCAGTATCTGTCATAATACCAGTATACAAGCAAGTTGCTATATCCTTATCTATTAAATCTAAGTCGTTATTTAATTCTATAAATTGGTACACCATCTGGCAAGTAGAACATATTTCTACATCAGAGTACATGTATTTTACATCATCTGGTTGTTGATGATGATCTATCATCGCAAAATCATTAGCATAATTTTCTAAAGTTTTTTGCATATCATGCCCTACTCTATGCAAAGCATTAAAATCTAATAGAAAGATAATTTCAGATGCTTTAATGGCTCTTTGAGATTGGCTATTTTGCCAATCGAAACGATACGTGTTTTCTGAACCTGGTAACCAATGTAAAAAATTAGGATACTCGTTAGGTACAACTACTGTAGGATTATGACCTTTTTTAGATAAATAATGTTGCAAACCTAAAGTAGACCCCATAGCATCTCCATCTGGGTTCCTATGCCCAATTATGACAATGTTTCTTGGTTTTTCAAGAAATTTACTTAAATCTTCAAATCCTTTTAAAATCATAGTTCGCGAAGATACAATTTAATAACATTGTTCAAAATATATTTTACTCTACATTTGTCTAATAACTTAAACTAATTAGTATTGAAAAAACTAGTAAAAATATCGTATTTAGCTGCAACTGCTATTCTAATCTCATGCTCATCTTCAAAAGAAATTAGTAATAAAAATAACGATTTCATCATTGCATTTGGCTCTTGCAACAAACAAAATGTAGAAAATATTTTGTGGAAAGAAGTAAAGAAAAACAATCCGAATTTATGGGTTTGGGGAGGTGATAATATTTATTCAGATACAGATGACATGAATAAATTAAGAAAAGATTACGAAACCTTAAAATCTCAAAAAGGATATTTAGAATTAGTAAAAAACATTCCTGTAATGGCAACTTGGGATGATCATGATTACGGCTTTAATGACGGTGGTGTAGAATTTCCTAAAAAAGACGAAGCGCAAAAAGCTTTTTTAGATTTTTTTAATGTTGATAAAAACAGTTCAAGAAGAAAACAAGAAGGAGTTTATAATTCTGAAATTTTTAAAACAGAAAAAGGAAGCGTAAAAGTAATAGTTTTAGATACAAGATATTTTAGAACAGCTTTAACAAAGTCTACAAAAAATAAAAGAAGGTTTACACCAAACACTTATGGTAAAGGAACTGTTTTAGGTGAAAAACAATGGAAATGGTTAGAAAATGAACTAAATACTTCTAAAGCAGATTTTAATATTATACAAAGTAGCATACAAGTATTATCTGCAGAACATGGTTTTGAAACCTGGGGAAACTTTCCTCATGAAGTAGATAAATTAAAAGAAACTATAATAAATAGTAAAGCAAAAGGGGTTTTATTATTATCTGGAGATAGACATATTTCTGAATTTTCTAAAACAGAAGTTACAAACCTTGCTTTTCCTTTAATAGACTTTACTTCTAGCGGACTTACACATTCTTATAAAGGTTTCACTTCAGAAAAAAATCAATATAGAGTTCAAAATGTAGTTTCAGAAATTAGTTTTGGACTTTTAAAATTCGATTTTAATACCCATAAAATTACGATGCAAATGCGAGGTAAAGACAATAAAGTATTACAAGAACTGTCTCAAATTTACCCATAAATTGTTATTAATATAAAAAAGTGTACTTTTGCAAAAAATTAAAAAATACGATGGCAACAAATAGAACATTTACAATGCTTAAACCAGATGCAGTAGAAAACGGGCATACTGGAGCAATCTTAGACAAAATTAACGCTGCAGGTTTTAGAATAGTAGCTTTAAAGAAAACTCAAATGACAAAAGCAGATGCTGAAACTTTTTATGCTGTGCATAATGAGCGTCCGTTTTTTGGTGAATTAGTAGAATTCATGACTCGTGGACCAATTGTAGCTGCTATCTTAGAAAAAGATAACGCTGTAGAAGATTTTAGAACTTTAATTGGTGCTACAAATCCTGCTGATGCTGCTGAAGGAACTATTAGAAAAATGTATGCTACTTCTATGGGAGAAAATGCAGTACATGGTTCTGATTCTGATGAAAATGCACAAATTGAAGGAAACTTTCACTTTTCTGGAAGAGAGCAATTTTAAGAATTCTTAATAAAGAATATATTTAAAAAAACTCACAACGAAAGTTGTGAGTTTTTTTTTGTTTTTAAATAAAAGTAAAAATGTAAAGTTTTTAAACTAACATTATTTTAGAGATAATCTCTTCACCTATTTCTTCGTTCATCATTTTAACAATTTTATCTTTTCCGTAACTTAATTCTTCACGCAATACAGAAGAAGTTAACTGAATAACCAATGTTTTATTTTGTAATTTAACAGAAGTAGTATGTGTAGCAACACCTGGTCCCATCATCTTGTTCCAAACTTCTTCTATCTTAATTTTTTGCATTCCTTTTGTCAAGTTATTTTCTTTAATAAAAAGTTGCATTAAATCTTCTATAGAAAAAGAATCGTTTTCTCTTTTAGCCATTATAACTTAAATATTTGATAGGGTTTATTACTTTGTTTTACAATATTTTCTGTTCTTTCAGAATGTGTATCTGTTATAAAAATTTGTCCAAATTCATCATTATTAACTAAATTGATAATTTGTAATACTCGGCTTTCATCTAACTTATCAAAAATATCATCTAACAATAAAATTGGCACAACATCTGCTTGTTGTTTTATAAATTCAAACTGAGCAAATTTTAAAGCAATTAAATAAGATTTCTGTTGTCCTTGAGAACCAAACTTTTTTATAGGATACTCTCCTATTTCGAAACTTAAATCGTCTTTATGAATTCCTGCTGTAGTATATTGTATAATTTTATCTTTGTCTAAAGATTTTAATAATAAATCTTTTAAAGAAAAATCGTGTAATTGACTTTTATAAACAAGATTTACACTTTCTTTATCATCTGAAATTACTTGATATTTATCATTAAATATAGGTATAAATTTTTCTAAAAAAGCTTTTCTAACTTCATAAATTCTATTACCATATTCGGAAAGTTGTTCATCATAAACACTTAAGTTTAAGGCGTCAAAAATTCTATTTGCTGCAAAATATTTTAATAATGCATTACGCTGACTTAATACTTTATTGTAAGCTAATAAATCTTTTAAATAATTCTTGTTTTGTTGAGAAATTACACCATCTATAAATTTTCTTCTTGTATCACTACCTTCAGTAACCAAATCTCTATCTGCCGGAGAAATAATAACTAATGGAAGTTGCCCAATATGATCAGAAAATTTCTCATAACTCTTTCCATTCCTTTTTAAAACCTTCTTTTGCCCTTTTTTTAAACTACATACAATTTTCTCATTTCTGTCATTTAAAATGTAGTCTCCTTCAATCATAAAAAAGCCTTCACCATGTCTAATATTCTGCACAGCGACAGAATTAAAATAACTTTTAGCAAAAGATAAATAATAAATAGCATCTAAAACATTGGTTTTACCAACACCATTATTACCAACAAAACAATTTATTTTCTGCTGAAAATCAAAAGATTGAGATTCTAAATTCTTAAAATTAAGTAAAGAAAGTTTTTGTAAATACATGAATTAAATTAGGTCTTTGTAAGGTTTTGCAAATTATTGAAAATTTTGCGAATTATGTCCTTTTAAAATCCAATTAAAAAAACTATTTTTGTCGCCACTAATTTTTAAGGAAACATGGCAACTTACAAGAAAAAATATAAAGCAGAAGGTAAAAAAGAACAACAACAGGTAGACGAATCTGAATTCGAAACTGCTGGAGTTTTAAACACTTTAGATGAAACTGCTTCTAGATCTGAACAATGGATAGAAAAAAACAGCAAACCTTTATTCTTAGCTTTAATAGGAATAGTAGTTGTGTTTTTAGCATATTTAGGTTACAATAAGTTTATTTCTGAACCAAATGAAATTGAGGCTTCTAATGAGTTAGCTTTTCCTAGAAAATATTATGACCAAGCATCTACTGCTGGTTCTGGTATAGACTCTTTATTAACTTTAGGTTTAGAAGGAGCAGATGGAAAATATGGTTTCTTAGATATTGCAGATTCTTATAGCGGTACAAGCGCAGGAAACTTAGCAAACTATTATGCTGGTGTTTCTTATTTAGAAATGAAACAATATGATAAAGCAATTGAGTATTTAGAAAAATTTAATTCTGATGACGAAATGTTAGGTCCTGTTTCTTTAGGTGCAGTTGGTGATGCTTTTGCAGATATAAACCAACCAGAACAAGCTTTAGAATATTATGAAAAAGCTGCAAGTAAAAAAGAGAATGAATACACGGCACCTTTATTTTTATACAAAGCAGGTATGACTGCAATGGAATTAAAGAAATTTGACAAAGCTGCATCTTTATTTACTAAAATTAAAGAAAACTACCCAACATCTGACCAAGGTAGAGATGTTGAGAAATTTATAAATGCTGCTAAATACGCAAACTAGTATTTTAAAAATTAGGTTTTAGGAATTGGTAAAAACCTAATTACTAGAAACTAATTATTAAAAAACTAAATAATGGCAACAACAAACTTATCTTATTACGATAAAACAACTATCCCAAATGCGAAGTCTTTTCGATTTGGGATTGTTGTTTCTGAATGGAATCCAGAAATTACTAAGAACCTTCAAAAAGGAGCCATAGAAACTTTATTAGATTGTGGCGCAACAAAAGAGAATATAATCTCTTGGGATGTTCCTGGAAGTTTCGAGTTAGTATATGGCTGCAAAAAAATGATTCAGTCTCAACAAGTAGACGCTATCATTGCAATTGGTAATGTTATACAAGGTGAAACAAAACATTTCGATTTTGTTTGTGAAGGTGTAACACAAGGTATTGTAGACTTAAATATTAAACATGATGTTCCTGTAATTTTCTGTGTTTTAACAGATAATACTAAACAACAATCTTTAGACAGATCTGGTGGTAGTTTAGGAAATAAAGGAATAGAATGTGCAGTTGCTGCTGTAAAAATGGCTGCTTTAAAAAATATAGATAGAAAAAACGATAGTATCGGTTTTTAATAATGCTATATTTTACATTTTTATTAAGAATACTTTTAACATCATTTTTAGCGGATTTCCTTTAAATTCTTTAAATTTGAGAGAGTTTTACAATTGGTATAAAAATTGATTTACTCTAGGAATCTATTCACCAATTATTTCTAAAATTATGGGATTTTTAAAACGTACAAATAAGAAATTTGACTATCAGCCTCGTTATTATAAAGGAGAAGGAAATCCTTTTAAAATTGAGCACAAACTAGATCAATACAGAACTACAACTGGTAAAAATAAAGGAATTAAAGGTAAGTTTGGAGACGCAATTAGCGATCTAAAAAACTCTGACAAGAGAACAAACAGAACTCTTCTAATTATTATTACCGTTTTAGTTTTAATATTTCTTTACATCATAGATTTCGATTTATCTATATTCATAAAATAATTAATGTCTGATATTATTCAACTTTTACCAGATCATGTAGCAAACCAAATTGCTGCAGGAGAAGTGGTACAACGTCCTGCATCTGTAGTTAAAGAACTATTAGAAAATGCAATAGATGCTGGTGCAACAAATATAAAATTACTTATTAAAGACGCAGGAAAAACGCTTATACAAGTAATTGATGATGGTAAAGGAATGAGCACAACAGATGCTAGAATGAGTTTCGAGCGTCATGCAACATCTAAAATTCAGAAAGCAGAAGATTTATTTAACTTAAACACAAAAGGTTTTCGTGGTGAAGCTTTAGCCTCTATTGCTGCAATTGCACATGTAGAGCTAAAGACAAAACCGTCTAACGAAGAATTAGGTACTTGCATTAAAATTGAAGGAAGTAAAATAGTTTCTCAAGAATTTATTTCTACAGGAAAAGGAACAAGTTTAGCCGTTAAAAATCTATTTTACAATATTCCTGCAAGAAGAAACTTTTTAAAATCAGATACTGTAGAAACACGTCATATTATAGATGAGTTTCAACGTGTGGCATTAGCACATTCTGATATTTCATTTTTATTACATCATAATAATAATGAGGTTTATCATTTAAAAAGCGGTAATCTTCGTCAGAGAATTGTGGCTGTTTTTGGAACTAAAATGAATGAAAAACTGGTTCCTATAGACGAAAAAACAGATATTGTTGCTATAGAAGGTTTTGTTGCAAAACCAGAATTTTCTAAAAGAAAACGTGGCGAGCAATTCTTTTTTGTAAATGATAGGTTTATAAAAAGTTCATATTTAAACCATGCAGTTGTAAGTGCTTTTGATGGTTTATTAGAACAAGGTGCACATCCCTCCTATTTTTTATACTTAACAGTGCCTGCAAACACAATAGATATAAATATTCATCCAACAAAAACGGAAATAAAGTTTGATAACGAAAAAGCGTTATATGCGATGTTGCGAGCAACTGTAAAACATAGTTTGGGTCAATATAACGTTGCACCTGTATTAGATTTTAACAGAGATTCTAATCTAGATACACCTTACAGTTTTAAATCTACTTCTAAAACAGCATCTGTTCCTACAATATCTGTAGATCCAGATTTTAATCCGTTTAAAGAAGAATATAGCAAGTCTAATAATTTTCAATCTAAAAAAGAAAAAACAACAGAAAGTTGGGAATCTTTATATACTTCTGTAGATACTTTTGATGACAAACCAATAGAAACATTATTTGAACATCAAGAAGAAGAAAAAACACAGAAAACATTTCAAATTCAACGTAAATACGTAATGAGTTTGATTAAATCTGGCGTTGTTTTAATAAATCAATCTTTAGCACACCAAAGAGTTTTATACGAGCAATTTTTAGAAAGTATTACCGTTAAAGAAGCAAATAGTCAGCAATTACTATTTCCTGTAAAAATTTCATTTACTTCTGCAGAGATAGAAATGATTTATACCATAAAAACAGAATTAGAAAATGCTGGTTTTTCATTTGATGAATTTACTAAAGACAGCGTAACCATAAAAGGAATTCCGGTTTCTGTTACAGAAAGTAAAATAACTATTATTTTAGAAGAGTTATTAAACGATATTAATTTGGAAGTGCCAGATGCAAGTTTTAGTCATTTTGATGTAATGGCAAAGTCTTTTGCTAAAACATTATCTATTAAAACAGGAACTTTACTTTCTGAAAGAGAACAAGAAAGCTTAGTAAATAATTTATTTTCTTGCAAAGAACCAACAGTTTCTCCTTTTGGAAAAGCAACATTTAAAACATTAACATTAAACCAAATAGACAATCTATTTAATAGTTAATTATGAATAAAATAACAGACGGTATAAAACACCTAATTATAATAAATGTAATTTTATTTATAGCACCACAACTGCTAAATTTAGATTTTACAAATATTTTAGCTTTACACTTTCCAGAAAATGAACATTTTGGAATTTGGCAATATGTTACGCACATGTTTATGCATGGTAGTTTTCCTCATTTACTATTTAATATGTATGGTTTGTGGGCGTTTGGAACACCACTAGAACAAATGTGGGGAAAAAAGAAGTTTCTGTTTTTCTATTTTTCAGCAGGACTTGGCGCAGGAATAATTTATACATTGGTAAATTATTATCAATTTAATACTGCTTTTGAAAAACTAATAGAATTAGGATCTACAAAAGCTGAAATAATGGAATTAATGAATCCTGGTTTGGTTTATAAAAATGAACTATTACAAACTATAAATTCACTTTACACAACTCCTGCTGTTGGTGCTTCTGGTGCAGTTTATGGTGTTTTAGTAGCGTTCGGATTGTATTTTAAAGATGCAAAATTAGCTTTGATATTTTTACCAATACCAATTGCTGCAAAATACTTTATTCCTATTATGATTTTAGGAGATTTATTCTTCGGAATGACAAAATATTCTGTTGGTAATATTGCACATTTTGCACATATTGGTGGAGCTTTAATTGGGTTTATTATTGCATATTATTGGAAGAAAAATCAATTTAAAACTAGATAATGAGTTTTATAGATACTTTAAAATATAAGTTTAAAACAGGAACAATAATAGATAAATTAATATACCTTAATGTAGGTGTTTTTGCAGTTACTTTATTAATTACAGTTTTAAATGGTTTGTACAAAGGAAACAGTAATTTTATAGTAGAATGGTTTTCTTTAGATAGTAATCTAGATGCTTTTCTAACCAAACCTTGGTCTATAATTTCTTACGGATTTTTACATGCAGACTTTATTCATCTATTATTTAATATGATTACTTTGTATTTTATAGGTAATCTTTTTATTCAATATTTTACTCAAAAACAAGCATTACAATTTTATATTTTAGGAACATTATTTGGCGGAATTTTATACCTAGTTAGTCAAAATTACTTTCCCTTGTTTGAAGGAGAAAATAGTACTTTAGTTGGAGCATCTGCAGGAATATCTGCTATTTTTATAGGAATTGCTACCTACATGCCCAATTATCAAATAAAAATACCTTTACTTGGTTTTATTAAATTTTGGCATTTGGCTATAGTTTGGTTAGCTTTTGATGTTATAGGTTTAATTGGTGCGAATGCTGGAGGAAATTTTTCTCATTTAGGAGGAAGTTTATTTGGTTTTTTATACGTAAACCAAGTTAGTAATAAGAAAATTGACATTTTTGGTTCATTTACTTCATTTTTTAAACGAAAAGAAAAAACATTAAAAACAGTTCATAAATCTTCAAAAAGAAAGCAACAAACTGTAAAAAATGAAGTTCCTAACCAAAAACAAATAGATGCTATTTTAGATAAAATTAGTAAATCTGGTTACGATACACTTACAAAAACTGAAAAAGAGTTTTTATTTAAACAAGGTAAAAGATAAATGAAGAACCTATCCTTTTTAGACAAACTTCTTTATTTAGTAAACTCTCTACTTGCAACATTATTATTGCTATCTTTTTTATTGCCTTATATTTCACCAAAAACAGTACCTATTTTTGCCATATTAAGTCTTTTTGTTCCTCTTCTTTTAGTTATAAATATTGTTTTTGCAACTTATTGGTTAATTAAATTAAAAAAACAATTTCTTTTATCTTTCTTAATTTTGATTACTGGCTGGTTATTTTCTTCACCTTTTTATAAAATTTCTGATAATACTTCTTCTTTAAATACAGATTTAAAAATAATGAGTTATAATGTAAAAACATTCGACTTATTTATCAATAAAAAAGATACCATAAAAACAGAAAATGGATTTGACTTTATAGCAAATAAAGACTTAGATGTATTAGTTATACAAGAATATTATAAATCAACAAAAAATACACTTTCATTTCCATACAAATACATAAAATTAAAATCTAAGAAAGGTAAATTTGGAATGGCTATATATTCTAAATACAAAATTATAAACTCTGGTTCTTTAGAATTAGAGAGTAAAGGAAACAACATAATCTTTGCAGATATATTAAAACAAAAAGATACAATTAGAATTTACAATACTCATTTTGAATCTTTAAGAATAAAACCTAACGAAGAAAACTTCGGAGAAGAAAATTCAGAAAAACTGATAGAAAGAGCTTCTAATTCATTTAAAAAACAAGCAGATCAAGCGGCTATATTTTTAGATCACGAAAAGAGTTGGAAAGGTAAAAAAATTATTTGTGGCGATTTTAATAATACTGCATACTCTTGGTTGTATCATGAAGTTTCAAAAAACAAAAAAGATGCTTTTATTGAAGCTGGTAAAGGGTTTGGTAAAACATTTAATTATTGGTTTCCTTTAAGAATAGATTTTATTTTAACTGATGAAAATGCTATTGTAAATCAGTTTTTAACGTTTTCAGAAAAACATTCAGACCACTTTCCTATTCAAGCAAAAGTTAACTGGTAAATTCTTATATTAGTGCTTTAAATAATTCTTTTTTTATGAAACATTTTGATGTTGCAATTATTGGTAGTGGACCTTCAGGGGCATCAACTGCATTTTATTTAGGTAAACAAGGTATTAGTACTGTAATTATAGAAAAAGAGACTTTACCACGTTATAAAACTTGTGGTGGTGGCTTTGTAAATAGAGGTAGAAAAGATATGCCTTTTGAAATACAAAGTGTTGTAGAACAAGAATTTTTCACTGTAGAAAGCTACTTTAATAATGGCAAAATTCGTTATAAATCTAGCAAAGACAAACCAATAATTACAATGATTATGCGTGATGCTTTTGACAATTTAATAGTTGAAAAAGCAAAAGAATTTGGTGTAACTTTATTGGAAAATCATAAATTAAATTCACTAGAATTTACTGATAATCATACTATTTTAGAAACTTCTCAAGGAAATATTTCTGCAAACTTTGTAATTGCTGCAGATGGTGTTTTAAGTCCTACAGCAAAAATGGCTGGTTGGAAAAAAGATACTCGAAGATTAATTCCTGCATTAGAATATGAGGTAGAAGTTTCATCAGAAGATTTTAACAGGTTATCTAAAAGCGTTCGTTTTGATATTGATGCTGTTCCTAATGGTTATGCTTGGAGTTTTCCTAAAAAAAATCATTTATCATTAGGTGTTCTAACAACAAAAAAAGGAAATATTAATTTAAAAAACTATTACAGAACTTATATTAAAACATTAGGTATAGATACCATTGTAAAAGAAGAAGCTCATGGTTTTCAAATTCCTATTGCTCCACGAACAGATGGTTTTGTTAAAGAAAATGTATTTTTAATTGGTGATGCTGCTGGTTTTGCAGAACCAATTACTGCAGAAGGTATTTCTAATGCTATTTTAAGTGGGAAATATGTTGCCGAAGCAATTATTGAAAGCAACTTGAATAAAGAATTAGCAGAAAAAAAATATATTGAAAAACTAAATATAAAACTGCTTCCAGAATTAAAATCTAGTGAAATTTTATCTAAATTCTTTTATAAAAATAATGCGGTTAGAAATTATATTTTAAATAAATACGGACAACACTTTAGTGATTTAATGGTAGATATTTTACACGGAGACAAACCATTTCCTACTAATATTCAAAAAAAATTAAAAGCAAAAATTAAAGAAGCAATATTTTAATAGAGACTGTCATAACCATATTCTCTTTCTACTTTACAAATACGTAATTGGTATTTTTTATACCATTTCTCTCTCCCAAAGTTTCTAGCTTCTGTATGTTCTACATTGTTTTTCCATGCAGAAATGGCTTCTATATTTTTCCAATAAGAAACCGTAATTCCTACTTCACTTCTTGCAGACTCTATTCCAAGATACCCCACTTGCTCTTTGGCTAAAACTTCCATTCTATTGGCCATTTCGGTATAACCTTTAATGTTTTCTCTTAAAACAGTAGAAAAAATAACTGCATAATAAGGTGTTTCTAAATTATCTATAATCATAATATAATTTATGTTTTTCTATCAATAAATATAAAATTATTCTTATTTCTATTTTTAGAGCTTTAGTATTGAGTTCTATAAAAATCCTTCAAAAAAATCAATTTCTATTTTCTAATAAGTAGACTTTCTGCTTCAAAAATCATGAATAATATCGTACTTTTGCAAATGCTAAATGTACCAAAATGATCGCAGAAAAAAAAGTAGCTTTTTATACTTTAGGATGTAAATTAAACTTCTCTGAAACTTCTACTATTGCTAGAAATTTTGTTAATGAAGGTTTTGAACGTGTAGAGTTTGAAGAAGCAGCAGATGTATATGTAATAAATACATGTTCTGTGACAGATAATGCAGATAAACGTTTTAAAACAATTGTTAAAAATGCATTGAAGAAAAATGATGAAGCTTTTTTAATAGCTGTAGGTTGTTATGCACAGCTAAAACCAGAAGAGTTAGCAGCAGTTGATGGTGTAGATTTGGTTTTAGGAGCAACAGAAAAATTTAATGTTACTTCTTACATAAACGATTTAACAAAAAATAATGTTGGTGAAGTACATTCGTGTGAAATTTCTGATGCAGATTTTTATGTTGGATCCTATTCTATTGGAGACAGAACTCGTGCTTTTTTAAAGGTACAAGATGGTTGTGATTATAAATGTACCTATTGCACAATTCCTTTAGCAAGAGGTATTTCTAGAAGCGATACCCTACAAAACGTTATAGATAATGCCAAAGAAATTTCATCTAAAGGTATTAAAGAAATAGTTTTAACTGGTGTTAATATTGGTGATTATGGAAAAGGTGAATTTGGAAACAAAAAACACGAACATACTTTTTTAGAACTAGTAAAAGAGTTAGATAAAGTTAATGGAATTCATAGATTAAGAATTTCGTCTATAGAACCTAATTTACTAAAAGATGAAACAATAGATTTTGTATCTAAATCATCCTCTTTTGTCCCACATTTTCATATTCCTTTACAATCTGGTTCAGATGAACTTTTAAAGAAAATGAAACGAAGATATTTAAAAAACACTTATACAAATAGAGTTTCTAGAATTAAAGAAGTTATGCCAAATGCTTGTATTGGCGTAGACGTTATTGTTGGTTTTCCTGGAGAAACAGAAGAATTATTTTTAGAAACTTATAATTATTTAAATGATTTAGATATTTCTTATCTACATGTTTTTACATATTCTGAAAGACCAAATACAGAAGCTGTAAATATGGATGGTGTAATTCCTAAAAAAGTAAGAGCAAAAAGAAGTAAAATGTTACGTGGTTTATCTGCTAAAAAAAGACGCTCTTTTTATGAATCTCAATTAGGAAATGAGTTAACGGTTTTATTTGAAAGCGAAAATAAAGAAGGTTATATTCATGGCTTTACAGAAAACTATGTAAAAGTTAAATCTCCTTGGAATCCAGAACTTGTAAATACGCTGCATAATATTCATTTAACTGAGATAGATGAAGATGGTTTAGTACGTTTTAATTTTATGTAATAATTAACAACATTAAATCATAGATTGGCATCTCTTTTGATACATTGTGAAAAAAAACTTAATGAAGAAAACCCCTATTTACTTTATGCCTGGTTTAGCCGCTGGACCAGAAATTTTTGAAAAACTAGAATTAAATCCAGAAAAATATACTTTTCATTATTTAAAATGGATTAAACCACTTGCTTTAGAAGAAGATATAGATAATTATGCTTGTAGATTAAGTGATGAAATTAAAGAGAAAAATCCAGTTTTAATTGGCGTTTCTTTCGGAGGAATTATGGTACAAGAATTAGCTAAATTTGTAAACCCTAAAAAAGTTATTATCATTTCTAGTGTTAAGAACCAAAATGAGTTGCCAAAGAAATTTAAATTCGCAAAATTCACCAAAGTATATAAATTTTTTCCAACTAAAATTGTAGAAAATTTTGAAGACTATGCTAGATATTTTTTAGGTAAATCTTTAAAAAAGAAAGCAGATCTTTATAAAAAATATCTTTCTGTTAGAAGTAAAAAATACCTTAAATGGTCTATTTATAATGTTTTAAAATGGCAACAAATAAAACCAGTTGAAAACATTACCCATATTCATGGAACCAAAGACAATGTTTTTCCTATTAAGAATATTAAAAATTCTATTGAAATTAAAGGAGGAACACATATAATGATATTAACTAAAGCTAAAAAAATATCAAAAATTATTGATGAAGTTTTAACTTATTAATACCTCGCATTTTCTTACATTTATAGTAAAATAGCAACATATGAAATCATCTCAAAGAATTCTTTCTTTATTAAGTATAAGTATTGTAACCTTACTTTTCTATAATGGTATACATAAATCTGATACAGACCCAGAAACACAAACTCATAGAACTTATAAAATAAAAGCTTTAAAACTTCCTAACGGACTTAATTTAGCGGGAGAAAGAGTTCCTTTAGAAATAAATGATGTAAAAGAAAGAATGGAAAGAGAACTGTTGGTTAATACCTATTGGCAATCTAATGGTATTTTACTTATAAAAAGAGCAAACAAATACTTTCCTGTTTTAGAACCTTTGTTAAAAAAATATAACTTACCAGACGATTTTAAGTTTTTAGCTTTAGCCGAAAGTGGTTTTACAGATGAAACTTCTTCTGTTGGTGCTGCAGGTATGTGGCATTTTATGAGAACAACTGGTAAAGAATACGGTCTAGAAATAAATAGCAACGTAGACGAACGTTATAATATTGAGAAGTCTACAGAAGTTGCTGCAGAATACTTAAAGAAGTCTAAAGCACGCTTAGGTTCTTGGACATTGGCTGCTGCTGCTTATAATGCTGGTAATTACGGAGTTTCTAAAAGGTTAGAAGCACAGCAAGTAGATAATTATTATGATGCTTTATTACCAGATGAAACCGAAAGATATATTTTTAGAATATTAGCTTTAAAAGAAATTATTTCTAACCCTAAAAAATATGGTTTTGTTTTTGATGAAACTGATTTATATAAAATTGAAAAAACTAAAATAGTTAAAGTAGACACTGCTATTTCTAATTTAACTTCTTTTGCTAAGAATTACGGTATGAATTATAAAGAACTTAAAATTCATAACCCTTGGTTAAGAGAAAATAAATTAAATAATAAAAGCAGAAAACTGTATCAAATTAAAGTTCCAGTAAATTAATCTATAATATTCTTAATTCTGCCAACTAAACCAGATTCTAGTTGTACTTTAATACCATAAGGATGATTTGAAGATTTGGTTAGTATTTTACTGATTTTTCCTTTACTTAACTCTCCAGATATTTGGTGATGCTTCTGTACAATCTCTACAAATAAACCTATTTGTACGTTTTTTCTTTGTCTACCATCAATCATAATATATTTTTTGACAAACATAAAAAAAGCCTATCAATAAATTGATAGGCTTTTTTGTTAAAAAATTAACTAGTAATAATATATAATTATATAACTCTTACGTTTACTGCGTTTAATCCTTTTCTTCCATCTTGTAAGTCAAACTCAACTTCATCGTTTTCACGAATTTCGTCAACTAATCCTGACACATGTACAAAATGTTCTTTGTTGTTTCCTTCTTCAGTGATAAATCCGAATCCTTTAGATTCATTGAAAAATTTTACGGTACCTTTATTCATTGTAATAATATTAAATATGTTGCTTGCTTAATTACTAACAACATTATGTATAAAGCAAAGATAGTGCCAAAAAACTAGAAACTACCTAAAACTAATATTTACTTTTTAAACATAAAAAAAGCCTATCATTTAATGATAGGCTTTTAGATAAAAAATTAACTAGTAATAATATATAATTATATAACTCTTACGTTTACTGCGTTTAATCCTTTTCTTCCATCTTGTAAGTCAAACTCAACTTCATCGTTTTCACGAATTTCGTCAACTAATCCTGACACATGTACAAAATGTTCTTTGTTGTTTCCTTCTTCAGTGATAAATCCGAATCCTTTAGATTCATTGAAAAATTTTACGGTACCTTTATTCATTGTAATAATATTAATGTGTTGCTTGTTTAATTACTAACAACATTTATTGAATTGCAAAGATAATGCCAAAAAAAGTAATAAACCAAAAACATTAACAATTATTTTTAAAAAAATATTAAATCCTATTAAATAAGGCTTTAACAGTGTTAAATTCTTTAATAATTTCTTCTAAAACAGTTTTTGCTGGCTTAATTTCATGAATTAAACCTGCTATTTGTCCTATTTCTAGCTCGCCATCTTCTAAATCTCCTTCAAACATTCCTTTTTTAGCTCTAGCTCTTCCTAATAAATCTTTTAAATCTTCTATACTTGGCTTTGTCTTGTATAATTCTTGTACTTCATTATAAAACTTATTTTTTACCAAACGAACTGGCGCCAACTCTTTTAGAGTTACCTGTGTATCGCCATCTTTAACATTTATAATGGTATTTTTAAAATTCTGATGCGCAGAAGATTCTTCTGTTGCAGCAAATCTACTTCCTATTTGTACAGCATCTGCACCTAAAACCATAGCAGCTAACATTCCTCTACCTGTACCTACTCCTCCAGCTGCAATAACAGGAATTTTAACTTGTTCTTTTACCATTGGTATTAATGTAAAAGTAGTAGTCTCTTCCCTCCCATTATGTCCACCAGCTTCAAAACCTTCGCAAACAACAGCATCTACTCCTGCTAATTCTGCTTTTAAAGCAAACTTAACAGAACTAACAACATGTACAACTGTAATTCCTTTTTCCTTTAAATAGGAAGTCCAAGTTTTAGGATTTCCTGCAGAAGTAAAAACAATTTTAACACCTTCTTCAATAATAATATTCATTACTTTATCAATATCTGGGTATAGCATTGGTACATTTATACCAAATGGTTTCTGCGTAGCTTTTTTACATTTCTGAATATGTTCTCTTAAAACTTCAGGATACATAGAACCTGCACCAATTAAACCTAAACCACCTGCATTAGAAACTGCAGAAGCTAATTTATAGCCAGAAACCCAAATCATTCCTCCTTGAATAATTGGATATTTTATATTGAATAAACTTGTAATTCTATTTTCCATTATTTTTTATAATCTTAATCGTTTTGTATTGGTTTTCTCTAGAAATTCTAATAAAGTAAATTCCGTTTTCTAAAGAAGAAATATTAATAAAATTAGATAAATTTTCTTTTTGTTGAAAAACTTGTTTTCCTAAAACATCAAGAACTAGAATATTATATTCTTTAATGTTACCCTCTAAACCTTCAATGTTAAAAACTGTTGAAACAGGATTTGGAGAAATTTTAATATTTGAATAAAAGTTGTCTGTTATAGACAAACTACTTACAAAATTAATTAAAGCAACTTCAAAATTAGGAATACCAAAACCATTTTGCTCTGTAGGGTTTGAAAACTTATCAGCAGATTCATAAACCGCTTTCTTTAGATAATCATTTGAATTAAATGAAGTTTTTTTACTTTTTAATGGTTGTAATACAAAATTTGTATTTCCTTTTAAACAAGCTATTAAACCAGCCATTATAGGAGACGAAAAAGAAGTTCCATTTGAAGAAGATATTAATCCTGTTGAATGATTAATTACACTTGAACTTACACCTTGAGCTAAAATTTCTGGTTTTATACGTCCATCAGAACTTGGCCCGTAAGAACTAAAAGAAGCTATATTACCATCTTTATCTACTGCGCCAACCGTTATTACAGAAGGTGCATCTGCAGGTGCAGTAATATACTTCCAGCTATCGTTTCCTGAATTTCCTGCAGAATTAACTACCAAAATACCTTTATTAGCAGCAATTTCTGCTCCTCTAGTTATAAAAGTTGTTTTACCATTCATATCTTCATAAGAATAAGAATAATTAGGATTATCGAAAGTAGAATACCCTAATGAAGTATTTATTACATCTACACCCAAACTATCTGCCCTTTCTGCAGCTTCTACCCATAAAGTTTCTTCTAAAGGAACTTCTACAGCAGCATTTTCTGTTCTAAATAAATAGAAAGAAGCATCTGGTGCAGAACCTACATATTCACCTTCTAAAAAACCACCAATTGTAGACAAAACATTAGTACCGTGATTGTTTCCTGTATAAAAATTTTCACTTCTTTCTACAAAATCATAACCACCTAAGATCTGATTATTTTCTCTTAATCTTTTAAAAGCTTCTAGTGTATTTACATTTGGAAAACCAGCATCTATTACTGCTATTATTTGGTCTTTACCAGTTAAACCTTGTTCATGTAAATAATTTCCTTTTAACATTTTTATTTGATTACTTGTACTACCATAAGTAAATTCTGTTTTTAAATTAATGAATTTATTATGATGATTTGCAATCCGTTTGATATTACTTTTCTGAGATAAACTATTAAAATTTTTATTTGCAAACTCTACTCTTTCAATAAAAGAAAATTTTATAAAAGTAGCATCTATTATAGTTTTTGTAGCTTGAATATGAATTGCATTTAACCATTTAGATTTACCTAAAACATTTATACCAGAAACATTTTTAATGCTATCTATGTAAGTTTTATGAATTGGAACATCTGTTGAGTTTATAGATATTTGTAAGTAATTTCTTCTATCTATTGCTTTTTGTGAAAGCATTAAAACAGGATTAGAAATATATGAAGTAGAATCTGGCTTGTCTTTTAAAAACAACCAAGCATCTTCTTGTTGTTGAGAACAGACAGAAAATGAAAGTAAAAAAGAAAAAATTAGGAATGTTTTTTTCATGGCTTTATCTTAAACCATAAAAATACCAATTAATAATACCTAAAAAAAGTTTTTTAAGAATTTAAAATTAGTTAAAAATAAAAGGAATTTCCATTGGGAATTTAACCTTAATATTTGCTACAATTGCAGGCTCTAAACCTTCTAAACTTTTAAAATAATTTCTTATTTTTTGTTCAAAAACAGGGTTTAGTTTATGACTTAAAACTATATCTTGAACTTTACCGTTTTCATCAATATTAAATTTTAATAAAAAATTAGTTTTAAGACCATCTTTTATTAATCCATTAACAAGATTTCTTTTTAGCTCAGAATTAAATCTTTTTATACCTTTTTTAAATTGTGGTCGTCTTTGTAAAATTAACTTTTCATCAAGAATATTTCCTTCTTTGTTCCAAAGTTTATAATCTACAACTTTACCTTCTTTAAATACAATTCTTGCTCTTTTGTTATTTTCATTGTCGGTGTATTTCCAAACACCTTCTCTTTCACCTTTAGAGTAAAGACCAGCAGTTACATTGTTTCCTTCATCATTAAAATAAAGATAAACTCCGTCTTTTTTACCTTTAAAATTATATTTCTGAACAGAAATTAACTTTCCTTTTTCGTTAAATCTTTTAAAAACACCAACTCTAGTTTTTAACTTTTCATCTTTAAAAAAACCACGAAACTTCATTTTTCCATTTCCATGAAATAAAGTTGCAAGCCATAAAGAGTCTTTTTTTACAACAGTTTGTATGTAGGTTGCTTGTTCTCTTTCTACTTTTTTATAAGATCTGTCTAAATAATTAACAATAGAATCTTTTTGTGAAAAAACAGCAATAGAAGTAAATAAACAGAAAACTATTAAAACAACCTTTTTCATTAATCTGTTATTTAAGAAATTACACCAGAACCTAAAAGTTCTTCATTTAAATACCAAGCAACAAATTGCCCTTCTTGTATAGCAGATTGTTTATTGTTAAAAGCAACAAATAAACCTGTTTCTACTTTATGTAAAGTTGCCATTTCTAAAGCTTGTCTATATCTTATTCTAGCTTCTACTTGTAAAGTCTCTCCTACTTTTAAAGTTAAATCTTCACGAATCCAATGAATTTCTTCATTAGAAACAAATAACACATTTCTATATAAACCTTGATGATTTTTACCTTCACCGGTATAAATAGTATTTGTATTTACGTCTGTTTCTATAACATACAAAGCTTCTTTAGTTCCCCCAACGTTTAAACCTTTACGTTGTCCTTTGGTAAAATAATGTGCTCCTTGATGTTTACCTACAATGTTTCCATCTTCTTCAGAATAAGAAAACTTTGTTGCATAATATTTTAATTCAGCTTCTTTGTTTTCAAACTTTGGAGCCGATTTTGTGTATTGAGAAAAATCTGAAGGAATGGTAACAATATTACCTTCTTTAGGTTGTAATTTTTGCTGTAAAAACTCTGGCAACCTTACTTTACCTATAAAACATAAACCTTGCGAATCTTTCTTTTCTGCAGTAATTAAATCTGCTTCTTTTGCAATTGCTCTAACTTCTGGTTTTGTTAATTCGCCAATAGGAAATAATGCTTTTGTTAATTGTTCTTGAGAAAGTTGACATAAGAAATAAGACTGATCTTTGTTAATGTCTTTACCTGCTAAAAGTTTATAAACGGGTTTTCCACCAATAATTTCTTCGCCTTTTCTGCAATAATGACCAGTTGCAACATAATCTGCTCCTAATTTTAAAGCAATGTCCATAAAAACATCGAATTTAATTTCTCGGTTGCAAAGTACATCTGGGTTTGGTGTTCTTCCTTTAGAATATTCATCGAACATATAATCTACAATACGTTCTTTATATTGCTCACTTAAATCTACTACTTGAAAAGGAATTCCTAATTTTTCTGCAACAATCATTGCATCATTACTATCTTCTAACCAAGGGCATTCATTAGAAATAGTTACAGAATCATCGTGCCAATTTTTCATAAAAAGGCCAATAACTTCGTAACCTTGTTCTTTTAATAAATGTGCAGTAACACTAGAATCTACACCACCAGAAAGACCAACAACAACTCTTTTCATTATCTAATTTTAAGGTTGCAAATGTACAATTTAGAAATGGTTTTACAGATTGAAAGAATTTATAGATAGATTGATTTGTCTTATGTTAATTGAAATGGCCATTTAAGAAGTAAAAACTTAATATTTTACGTTTAAAAAACGTTTTAATTTAGACATACTAAAACTAATTTTCTTTCTTAATTTTAAAAGTATTTTTCTTCTTTTTGTCTTTTTTAGAAGCAATTTCTCCGTCTAAATAATACTCCCATTTACCATCTCTTTTACCATTAATGTAAACACCTGTTTCTTTTAAATCTCCATTTAATTCGAAGTATTTTGCTAAACCATTGGGTAAATTATTTTTGTAAGTAATTTCTTCTATTAAAATTCCTTTACTAGAGTATTTACTAGAAACACCATCTAATAAGCCATTTTTGTATTCAGAAAATTCTGTAATTTTTCCATCAGGATAATAAACCAATTGTTCTCCATGTAATTTTCCATCAACATAATTTTCTTCAGACATTATACTACCATCAGGATAAAAATATTTCCAATTACCAACTCTTTTTCTTTTGTCTAAAACTCCTTCTGTTTTAATTTTACCTTTTAAAGTAAAAAACTGAACAAATAAAGAATCTGATTCTTCAAAGAAAGTTTTTATAATTACAGGATGTTCAGATGTTGTAATGTCATAGAATTTAAACACACCAACCTCTTTTCCTGCTTTAAATTGCCCTGTATAACGTATTCTTTTATTCGAATAATATTTTGTCCAAACTCCAGTACGTTGTTTGTTACTATCAAATTTGTTAATTCTTTGCGAATTCATTTCTTCACTTGAAAAATAACAAGCAAAAAAAGCAAAAATAAAAACTAGTCTTTTTATATTTAACATTTAAATAATTTTTGAAAACAAATATACATTAATAGTGCCAAAATCTAATCTACTCTTCTTAACAGAGCAATTAAACAACATGGAAAACCCTAAAAAGGAAAACCGTGAAAGAGTTGCAAATATTGTGTTAGAAAACCAAAATTTATTTAAAGAACTAGTTTCTATAACTTTTGATGTAGAAAATAAAGTTTCTATAAAAGCTGCTTGGATTTTAGAATGGATTTGTACACACCACAATTTAGATTTAATAATACCACATTTAGAAGAGTTTTCTAAAAAAATTTCTAGCTTAAAATTTGACAGTGCAATTAGACCTTGCGCTAAAATTTGTGAACATTTAGCAACAGCATATTATGCAAAAACTGCAAATAACATTAAAAAAAACTTAACAACAGAACAAATAGACACCATTATAGAAACTGGTTTCGATTGGTTAATAACACCTCAAAAAATTGCAGTTAGAGCATACACAATGAATAGTTTATACTATTTTGGCTTAGAAAAAAAATGGATTCATCCTGAATTAAAACATCTAATCAGCTCAAAAATTATTCATGAAAGCAAAGGTTGTAAAGCTCGTGGAAAATATATTTTAGAGATGATAGAAAAACATCGAAAATCGACTTTATAAATGTGTTGAATTGCTTATTTTTGTTGCTTACAACACAACAAAAAAATGAACTTAACAAAACTAAATGCCATCTCACCTATTGATGGACGATACAGAGGTAAAATTGAAAAACTTGCAGATTACTTTTCTGAAGAAGCTTTAATTAAATATAGAGTTAGAGTAGAAATTGAATATTTTATAGCGCTTTGTGAAATTCCTTTGCCACAATTAGCAGATTTTGACAAAAACTTATTTGAAGAGTTACGTAAAATTTATACAGATTTTACAGCAGAAGATGCTCAGAAAATTAAAGATATAGAAAGCATTACAAATCATGATGTTAAAGCTGTTGAATACTTTATAAAGGAAAAATTTGACGCTTTAAACTTACAGAAATATAAAGAATTTATCCATTTTGGTTTAACTTCACAAGACATAAACAATACTGCAATTCCGCTTTCTATTAAAGAAGCAATGAATGATGTTTATGTGCCACAATATTTTGAACTTTTAGAAAAATTACAAGAGTTAGTAGTTGAGTGGAAAGATATTTCTATGTTAGCAAGAACACATGGTCAGCCAGCTTCTCCTACTCGTTTAGGAAAAGAAATAGATGTTTTTGTTGTTCGTTTAAAAGAACAATTTAATTTATTAAACGATATACCAAGTGCTGCTAAGTTTGGTGGAGCAACTGGTAACTTTAATGCTCATAAAGTTGCTTACCCAACAATAGATTGGAAAGAATTTGGAAGTAATTTTGTACAAGAAAAATTAGGTTTACAACATTCTTTTCCAACAACACAGATAGAACATTACGATCATATGGCTGCATTGTTTGATACTTTAAAACGTATAAACAACATCGTTATAGATTTAGATAGAGATTTCTGGACGTATGTTTCTATGGAATATTTTAAACAAAAAATTAAGGCTGGTGAAGTTGGTTCTTCTGCAATGCCACACAAAGTAAACCCTATAGATTTTGAAAATTCTGAAGGAAACTTAGGTCTTGCAAATGCAATTTTCGAACACCTTTCTGCTAAACTACCAATTTCTAGATTACAAAGAGATTTAACAGATAGTACTGTTTTACGTAATGTTGGTGTGCCTTTTGGACATACAGTTATAGCTTTTACTTCAACTTTAAAAGGATTGAATAAATTGTTGTTAAACAAAGAAAAGTTTGAACAAGATTTAGAAAATAATTGGGCTGTTGTTGCAGAAGCAATACAAACAATTTTAAGACGTGAAGCATATCCTAACCCATATGAAGCATTAAAAGGATTAACAAGAACAAATGCAAAAATCGACCAAAATTCTATAGCAGATTTTATAGATACATTAGAAGTTTCTTCAGAAATAAAAGAAGAATTAAAAGCAATTACACCAGCAAATTATACAGGTATTTAAGATGATAACAGAAAAAAGAATAGAGAAAAAAGAGGTTTTAAAATTTATTTTAGAAAAAAGAAAAGCATTGTTCTTATCTCTTTTTTCTTGTTTCTTTCTTCTAGTACTAACATCGTGTTCTTCAGAAAAAGGAGATCCAGATAGGTTTAAACAAGGTGTTTTTGAAATTCCTGCAGGAGATGGTTATAGCAAAACAATTATTACTAGAATAGATAGTCTTCAAATTGAAGAGTATGATAAAATTATCAGTATTTCTAACGATAGTATTAATGAAGAAAAAAGAGTAAAACATATTGATACTTTATATATCAAATGGAAAAACAACTTCTTCTACTCTTTAAAAATGAAGTCTCCTAAAAAGCAATTAGATAAAGATGCTATTTATGTTCAAATTACTAAAATAACAGACAATTCTTATGATTTTTCGGCTAAAATAGGTTTCAGTAAATTTCTTACAGATGGTACAATTTATAAAGTAAAATAATATGGAAATTTTTCTACACGCAGATGCTTGGGTAGCATTATTAACATTAACATTTTTAGAAATAATTTTAGGAATAGATAATATTATCTTCATTTCTATTTCTGCTAATAAATTACCCGAAAATCAAGTTAGAAAAGCAACATTATTAGGGTTAGCATTAGCCATGATTACAAGAATAATTTTACTATTTGGTGTTTCATATTTAATTGCTTTAAAAGATCCTTTTTGGAAAATAGATTTAGGTTGGTTTAAAACAGGCTTAACAGGACAAAGTATTATTTTATTTCTAGGAGGTCTTTTTCTCTTATATAAGAGCACTAAAGAAATACGCCAAAAAGTAGAAAATACTAATGAAGAAGAAGTTTTAAAATCGCCAAAAGTAATTTCATTTTCAAGTGTAATTATTCAAATTATATTAATAGATATTGTTTTTTCTTTTGATAGTATTTTAACTGCTGTAGGAATGACAAACGGAATAGAAGGCGCTTTAATTATTATGATTATTGCTGTTATAATTTCTATTTTAGTAATGATGATTTTTTCTAAACCTATTAGTAATTTTGTAAACAACAACCCTACAATACAAATGTTAGCGTTGTCTTTTTTAATTTTAATTGGGTTTATGTTAATTACTGAAGGTGCACATTTATCGCATACAGAATTTTTTAACAAAACTGTAGGAGCTATTCCAAAAGGTTATTTGTACTTTGCCATCGCATTTTCTTTAGGTGTAGAAATGCTGAATTTAAAGGTTAGAAAAAAAAGATAAAATCAGAACGTTTAAAAAACATATAGGTCTTATTTTACTGGTAGTATTTATGTTACCGGTAGTTATTAATGTTGTCCATGATTTTTTAAATCATGAACACATAATATGTAGCTCTAAAACAGAAAAACATCTTCATGAGAAAGATATTAAATGTGACTTAAACTTAATTAAGCAAACTAGCTTCGTTTTAGCTACAAATTACTATAAAATTAAACCAAATACTATTATTTTTAATAATGATAGTTTACAGTATAGTTTCTTAAAAAATCATTACAAATTATCGTTTTCTTTAAGAGGACCACCAATTTATGTTCAATTAGCTTAAAACTTTTTTTGAACATAAAAAACTAAAATGCAAAAACTTTTTCTTTTGTGTATATTTTTGTGCTTTATTAGCATAGAGGCAAATGCACAAGATTGTAATTTTACCTTAAAAGGTAATATTATAGATTTTCACGACAAAACACCAATAATTGGTGCATCAGTTGCTATCATAAATTTAGAGAGATATACTTCTTCAGATACTTCTGGAGCTTTTCAAATTAATAATTTATGTAAAGGGCAACTCATTATAGAAATTCAACACATTTCTTGTGAAACAAAAAGAATTACTATAGACCTTAACAAAACTACTTCTAAAGATATTTTTTTAGAACATCATTTAGAAGAGCTAAGTGAGGTTGTTGTAAAAACTAATAAAAAGACAGCAAAAACTAGTGTAGAAAAATCGATTAAAAAAGGAGTTATAGAGCAATTTTCAGACAAATCTTTAGGAGATGCATTAAATACAATTTCTGGTGTATCTTCCTTAAGTACAGGTAACTCTATAGTAAAACCAATGATTCATGGCTTACACAGTAGCAGACTTTTAATTATTAATAATAATGTAAGAATGTATGACCAAGAATGGGGAGATGAACATGCACCAAATATTGACATAAACTCTAGTGATAGAATTGATGTTATAAAGGGAGCGAACACATTAAAATATGGTAGTGATGCAATTGGAGGTTTAATTATTTTAAGACCTAAAAAGTATGCCCATAAAGATAGTTTGTTTGGCAGTACATTGACTTCATTTAATACTAATGGTTTGGGTGGTAATTTAAATTCTGAAATAATTAAAACCTATAAATCAGGATATTATGCCAAACTTCAAATGAATTACAAACAATTTGGAGACTTTGAAACACCAAGTTATAATCTTACTAATAGTGGTATAAAAAGTTTAAATGGTTCTTTTCAATTTGGTTATAACAGTTTTGACAAAGGTTTTGATGCCTATTACAGTTATGTAGATAATGAATTTGGAATTTTAAAATCTTCTCACATTGGTAATGTTAATGACTTAGTAAATGCCATAAATAGTAAAGAACCCAGAGTTATTGAAGATTTTTCTTATAAAATTAATGTTCCAAAGCAATCTATAGTTCATCACTTAGCCAAAATTGAAGCTTATAAACGCTTTAAAGGTCTAGGTAAGTTAACGCTTCAATACGATTTACAAGTAAATAGACGTAGAGAATTTGATTTGCGAAGAGGAGATTTAAGAAATACACCTGTAATAGATCTTAGGTTGTTTACAACAAGCCTTCAAACAGATTTACAAATAGATTATTTTGAAGATGTTAAAATAAACACAGGGTTGTTAATGCGTTATCAGCAAAATGATGCCATCTTAGGTACTGGTACAAGTCCTTTAATTCCAGATTTTGATAAATATGATGCTGGTGCATACGCAATTGCTAATTATAATTTAGATGAAAATACTGCTTTAAGTGCTGGGTTTCGTTATGATTTTACAGATATAAATGCTAGAAAATCATATAATATTACAGATTGGAACGAAACTTATAATTATGATGAGATATTTCCTGAATTTGAAAACGGAGACGTTAATGGAACAAATATTCCTACAAACCCAAGGTTTACATATCATAATTTTTCAGCAAGCTTAGGATTGTCTAAAAAGTTTGACAATAACTTACAACTATTTGCAAATTATGGTTTAGCTTCAAGGGTACCAAATCCTTCTGAGTTATTTAGTGATGGACTTCATCATAGTGCCGCAAGAATTGAAACTGGTTTATTAACTATTGGTAAAGAAATAGCTAATAAATTTGTGGTTTCACTAGAAAAAAACAATGTCGATTTTGGTTTTTCAATCAGTCCATATTATAAGAGAATAGATGGTTTTATTCAATTAATTCCTACTGGAATTACCACCACAATTCGTGGTGCTTTTCCTGTTTGGGAATACGACCAAGTTAATGCTGAAATTTTTGGAATTGATATAGACATTAACAAAAAAATTAATGATAAAATTATTTATAATGGAAATCTAAGTTTGTTACAAGGAGATAATCTAACTGATAATATTCCTTTAATACATATGCCTGCTGCTAATTTTGGTAATAAAATTTCTTATGTAAATGAAAACTTAAACCAATTAACTTTAAGTTTAAATCATAAAACAATTTTACAGCAAAATAGATACCCAGATTATAATTTTTTTACTTTTAATGCCACACAGCAAGAAGATGTTTTTGTTGATATCAGTTCAACACCACCTTCGTATTCGTTATTTGGCTTAAATACATCAGCCGTATTTAAAGTTTTTAACAAAGGAAGTTTAAAATTAGAGTTTAACATAGAAAACATGTTCAATGTATCTTACAGAGAACATTTAAATAGATTACGATATTTTTCAGATGATTTAGGTAGAAACTATAACCTAAAAATTAAAATAAATTATTAAACAAGAATTATGAAAGTTACAAATACATTAAAAATCACAAAATTATTAGCAGTTTTATTTATCTCAACATTAACATTTACAGCATGTTCTGAAGATGACCATGATGATGATCATGACCATGGAAGTGAAGAAGAACTAATTACAACAGTAAACTATACCTTAACTAATGGTAACGATGTTGTTACTTTAACTTTTAGTGACCCAGATGGTGAAGGTGGAAATGATGGTACATATTCAGTTTCTGGTAACTTAAGTAGTAATACCATTTATACAGGTGTTGTAGAATTGTTAAATGAAACAGAGTCTCCAGCAGAGGATATTACTGAAGAAGTTAAAGCAGAAGCAGACGAACATGAATTTTTTTACAGTTCTAACGTATCTGGTTTAGAAATATCTAAAACAGATAACGATGCTAACAATAATCCAATAGGAATTACAACGTCTTTAGTAACTAATGATGCAGGTTCAGGTACCATAACAATCATCTTAAAGCATGAACCAACAAAACCTAATAATGGATCATCTGCAGACGCAGGAGGAAGTACAGATGTAGAAGTTACATTTAACGTTACTGTACAATAAAAAACAATTTTAAATATTATAAAAAAGTGTTACTTAATTGTAACACTTTTTTTACTTTTGACAAAAATTAAATTGTGCTGTTTTAGAACTATAAAAGTGATAAAAATGCTCATTACAAAAGCATTTTTATGTCTAAATTACCTAAAGAACATCAATTTATAGACTTGTCAGATTATGGCAGACCTATTGCAAGAATTATTGCAAACTCACTTAAAAAAACTTCTTTTACACCAGTAGATGTAACAATAGCTTTTGTTATTTCTGGCCTAATTGGTATTTATTGTATTATTGAAGGTTATTATTGGGCTGCTGCATTTTTCTTAATATTTAAATCTATTTTAGATGCTGCAGATGGCGAATTAGCTAGAGTTAAAGAAACACCTTCTTATACAGGTAGATTTTTAGATTCTGTTTCAGATATTATTTTAAACTTCATTATTTTTATTACTATCTGGCAATTAACAGATATACATTTAATATACGCTTTATTAGCTTTCTTCGGAATACAACTACAAGGTACTTTGTACAATTATTACTATGTAATTCTTAGAAATAGATTTGAAGGTGATACTACTAGTAGAGTTTTTGAAGACAAAACACCAATAGCTTTATCAGGTGAAAAACAAAAAAACGTAGATATTTTATTTTTTATATACAAAGCTCTTTATGGTATTTACGATGAAATAATATATGCTTTAGATAAAAATGCACCAAAGGGAAAGCCTTTTCCTAATTGGTTAATGACACTTATTTCTACTTTTGGTTTAGGCTTTCAACTTTTAATAATTAGTGTTTTCTTAGTTCTTGGTTTAAAAACATTTATCATTCCTTTCTTTATAGGGTACTCTGTAATGATATTTGTTTTTATATTTATAAGAAGAACTTTTTATTAACGTACATGTTCCGTTTTTTTCATTCTACTAATAGTAATAAATGAAGCTAAAAAGAAAACTGCTAAGGATAAAACACTAGATTGAATAGATATTATAGAATTTAAAACTCCAAAAGTTACCATTCCAATAACTAATGCTATCTTTTCTGTAACATCAAAAAAACTAAAATAAGAAGCGGTGTCTTCTGTTTTTGGTAACAACTTAGAATATGTAGACCTTGCTAAAGATTGTATTGCACCCATTACCAAACCAATTAAACCTCCTAAAATATAAAAATACAATTCTATATTTGGTGTTTCTTTTGTTAAGTTAAAACCAATAAAACAAACCAGTCCCCAAATTACAATAGTAATTTTAAGAGTTTTAATATTTCCAATTTTATTAGATAGTCTAGAAAATAAGAAAGCACCCAAAATACCTACAAACTGAACCAGCAATATTGTACCGATAAGATTTAATGTTTCTAATCCTAAAATAGTTCCAAAAATACCAGCCATTAATATAATTGTTTGTACACCTATACTTAATAAGAAAAATGAAATTAAGAATATTTTTAATTCTCTATAAGCAAATAATTCTTTCCCAACTTTTTTTATTTCTTTAATCCCTTTAGTGAAATAATTATCTTTTGGTAAACTCACTTTTTTAGAATCTGGTAGTTTGGCATACGTAATTTGTGCAAAGCCTAACCACCACAAACCTACTAGTACAAATGATAATTGAGAACCAAATTGTTTATCAAAAAAACCAAAAACCTCTGTTTCTATCAATACTAAACATAATATTAGCAATAATATAGAACCAGAATAACCCAGCATAAAGCCTTTTGCACTAGCATTATCTTGTTGTTTAGGTTTTGCTACTTCTGGTAAATATGCATTGTAAAAAACAATACTTCCCCAGAAACCAATACTAGCTAATATTGAAAAAACAATTCCTACCCATAGTGTATCTTTTCCTGTAAAGAAAAATAAGCACATTACAGATAATGACCCTAACAAACAAAAACCTTTTAAAAATTTCTTTTTATTACCAGAATAATCTGCAATACCAGATAACATTGGAGATAAAAATGCAACAACTAAAAAAGAAAAAGCAAGTGCGTAATTGTATAATGTAGTAGGATTCCAGAGTGTTCCTAAAAAAGTTATTTTTCCATCTGCATTTGCAAAACCTTCTGAAGTTGTTAAACCTGCATAATAAATAGGAAAAACAGCTGTACTAATTACTAATGAATATACAGAATTTGCCCAATCGTAAAAAGCCCAAGCGTTTATTAATTTTTTATCTCCAATTTTTAACATAGAATTCTTTTAAATAAAAATGCCGTTCAATGGTTATTGAACGGCATACAATATAGTAAAACTTTTTACTAAATATTAATTTACGTTTGTTTGTCCGTTGTATTGTGCTGCATATTTTCTAGCAGTAGGTAAATAAGATCTTAAATCTTGAATTCTAGATGCATTTGAAGGGTGAGTACTTAAAATTTCTGGTTGAGAACTTCCACCAGATTTTTCGCTCATTCTTACCCAAACTTCTGCAGCTTCAGTTCCATCATAACCTGCCATAATCATAAAAACCAAACCTAACCTATCTGCTTCTTGTTCATGAGTTCTACTAAACTTTAACATTCCTAGACCAGAACCAATACCAAAAGCAGTATTCCATAATTGTTGTGTTTTTGGATCTTTTGTTGAAGTTCCTAAAGCAACAGCCAAACCACCAATTTGTTGTAATTGCCCTTGAGACATTCTTTCTTGACCATGTTTTGCAAATGCATGTGCAACTTCATGTCCCATAACTGCAGCAACTCCGTTTTCATTTGCACAAATTGGCATTATACCAGTGTAAAAAACAACTTTACCACCTGGCATACACCAAGCGTTTACAGTATTGTCGTCTACTAAATTAAATTCCCATCTATAAGCTTCTGCTTCAGAAGTCATATTATTAGCTCTCATAAATCTATCTACAGCAGCAGCAATATTTTTACCAACACTTTTTATTTGATTGGTCATTTCTCTATTGGTAGACAATTTATTTTCTTCTAAAAACCCTTTATATTGGGCAAAACTTGCTGGTAAAACTTGAGAATCACTTACAAAATTAACTCTACTTCTACCGGTAATTGGCACTGTACTACATTCTGTAAATAATAATACAGTTAATATTAAAATGGCTATTTTTTTCATTTCTATCGATTTTATATATAATTCTTTTTAAGGCTAGCAATTTATAAATTTTCTTAATAGAAATTGTGCTATTTCCGTTTTTAAAATAGCTTATTTAAAAACAAAGAATATTCTTTATGTTCTTAATGATAGCTATCTTTGTGTAAGTTAAATAAAATTTTCTCGTCTATTTTAAAAACATAGTAAATTTCTAAACTAAGATTAAAAAAAAATAAAATGAATAAAATATTTTCTCTTATAACAATACTTTTCTTAATTAGTTGTAACAGTACAGCACAAGATTCTTCAAAGGAAAAAAAGAAATATAAAGTAACCAAAACTAATGCAGAGTGGAAAAAAGAACTTACACAAAAACAATATTATGTTTTACGTGAAGCCGGCACAGAAAGAGCCTACACAAGTCCTTTAAACGACAACCATGAAGAGGGTACTTTTGTATGTGCTGCTTGTAAAACACCTTTATATAAATCTGAACATAAATTTGAATCTGGAAGTGGTTGGCCGTCTTTTGATAGAGCTATAAAAGAAAATGTAGAGCTAGATGTAGATTATAAGATTGGTTACGCAAGAACAGAATTAAAATGTAATACTTGTGGTGGTCATTTAGGACATTCTTTTGATGATGGGCCTAGAAAAACTACTGGTAAACGTCATTGTATAAATGGTGTAGCTTTAAAATTTGTTCCAAAAGAAAAATAAACTGAGAATTCGTTTCATAATAGTTAATATTTAAGTTTAGGTTCTTAAATTTGACCATGAAAAAATTGAAATTTCCAAGCGCACAAACAGTATTACTTATAATTGCTGCTTTTGTTGCTATTTTAACATGGTTAATTCCTTCAGGACAATTTGATAGACTAGCATATAATAAAGAAGAGAATACTTTTATTAAAACTAGTAAAGGTGCTTCTATAATTTTAGAAGCATCACAAAAAACTCTAGATGAATTACAAATTAAAATTCCTTTAGATAAATTTACTTCTGGCGCAATTTATAAAGCTATAAGCATACCAGAAAGTTATAAAGAACTAGACCCTAAACCACAAGGTTTTAAAGAATTTATTTTAGCTCCTTTAAAAGGGATTATACAAGTTGCAGATATAATTATTTTAGTTCTTTTTATTGGCGGTTTAGTTGCTATTGTTAACTATACTGGTGCATTTGAAGCAGGAATTTCTAGACTATCTAAATTATTAAAAGGTAAAGAATATACCTTAATAATTATTGTTACATGTTTAATTGCAGCTGGAGGTACAACCTTTGGTTTAGCTGAAGAAATTATAGCCTTCTACCCTATTTTAATTCCTATTTTTTTAGCAGCAGAATATGATGCCTTAGTTGCTTTGGCTTGTATTTATATTGGTAGTTCTATTGGTACTATGGCTTCTACAATAAATCCATTTAGTACAATAATTGCCTCAAATTCTGCAGGTATTAATTGGACTACAGGAATTTACGGACGTTTTACAATGTTAATTATTGGTCTAATTATTTGTATTTTATACATTATTAGATATGCACAAAGAGTAAAAAAAGATCCGACAAAATCTATTATTTTCAGTCAGAAAGAAATGATTGAAGAAATGTTTCTATTTAACAATTCATCAGAAAAAATAAATTTTACATTCCGTTTAAAAATGGTATTGTCTGTTTTTATTTTGTGCTTTATAATTATGGTTTATGGCGTGAGTAATTTGGACTGGTGGTTTTTAGAAATGACAGGTATTTTCTTTGTTGGTGCATTATTAATAGGTTTTATTTGTAAAATAAATGAAACTATTTTTGTTGATACTTTTATAAAAGGAGCTAAAGATTTACTTGGTGTCGCCTTTATAATTGGTATAGCTAGAGGAGTTACAATTCTTATGGAAGATGGTTTAATAAGCGATACTTTATTATTTTACTCTAGTTCTGTTACAGAAGGAATGAATAAAGGCTTCTTTATAAACTCTATGATGTTTGTTTATAGTGGTTTATCGTTTTTTATCCCTTCTTCTTCTGGTATGGCTGTATTAACTATGCCAATATTATCTCCTTTAGCAGATGGTGTTAACGTTGGTAGAGAATCTGTTGTAAACGCTTATTTATTCGGAATTGGATTGTTCAACTTTATAAATCCTACAGGATTAATTTTAGCCTCTTTAGCAATAGTAAAAGTTGGTTATGATAAATGGTTAAAATTTGTACTTCCGTTAGTTTTAATATTAGCATTGGTTTCTATGATTTTTCTAACAGTAACCGTATATTTATAGTGCTTAATTTATTTTTAATAAAAGAAATAAAATCAACATAAAAAACATAAATATGCTAAAGAGAATTATTACTAAACCACATCTTTTTTTCTTTGGTTTAGCCGTTTCATTTATCGTTTTAGGTATTATAAATAGAGACACTAGTTTTGATTTAAATATTGGTGATACTTACTTTGTATCTACCATAGATTTTTGGTTTTATTTTTCGGCTATCTTTTTTACCTTAATTGGCTTAAACTACTTTTCTTTAGTTTGGGCAGAAAAGCCACCTAAGAAATGGCTAACTATAACGCATATTATATTTCAAATTCTATCTCTTTTATTCTTGATGACAAAACACCATTGGAATTGGTTTGGCTCACAAAACCAAAGAGAATTAGACCTTCTTAATAAAAATTCTGAAACCGTTTTTATAATATCTATTGTCCTTTTTATAGCTTCAATATTTATCCATCTTTTAAACTTCTTTGTTCCGTTATTTTTAAAGAAAAAGTAATAAAAAAAAGACGATAATAACTTTCTAAAAATACTTGTTAATTTATTATATTTGTGTTTCCAAAAAAAGAGACAAATTATGTTTAATAATTTAAGCGATAAATTAGATAAAGCCTTACACACCTTAAAAGGACACGGTAAAATTACAGAAGTTAACGTTGCAGAGACTTTAAAAGAAGTTAGAAGAGCGTTACTAGATGCCGATGTTAACTTTAAAATTGCCAAAGAGTTTACTAAAAAAGTACAAACCCAAGCACTTGGTCAAGATGTATTAACTACATTAAACCCAGGTCAATTAATGGTAAAATTAGTTAAAGATGAACTAACTTTATTAATGGGTGGTGAAACTGTTGGTGTTAATTTAGGTGGTTCTCCTACAATTATTCTAATGTCTGGTTTACAAGGTTCTGGTAAAACTACTTTTTCTGGTAAATTAGCTAACTTCTTAAAAACAAAAAAAGCAAAACAAGTACTTTTAGTAGGTTGTGATGTTTATAGACCTGCAGCAATTAACCAATTACAAGTAGTTGGTGAACAAATTGGTGTAGAAGTATATGCAGAAGTTGGCAACAACAATCCTGTAGAAATTTCTCAAAACGCTATAAAACATGCCAAAGCAACAGGTAAAAATGTAGTTATTATAGATACTGCTGGTCGTTTAGCAGTAGATGAAGAAATGATGACAGAGATTTCTAACATTCATAAAACTATTCAACCACAAGAAACATTATTTGTGGTAGATTCTATGACTGGTCAAGATGCTGTAAATACTGCAAAAGCATTTAACGACATCTTAAATTTTGACGGAGTTGTTCTTACAAAATTAGATGGAGATACACGTGGTGGTGCTGCATTATCTATTAAATCTGTAGTAGATAAACCAATTAAATTTATTGGTACAGGTGAAAAAATGGATGCTATTGATGTTTTTCATCCAGATAGAATGGCAGACAGAATTCTTGGAATGGGAGATGTTATATCTCTTGTTGAAAGAGCACAAGACCAATATGATGAAGAAGAAGCTAGAAAACTTCAGAAGAAAATTGCTAAAAACCAGTTTGGTTTTGATGATTTTTTAAATCAAATTCAGCAAATTAAAAAAATGGGAAGCATGAAAGACCTTATGGGTATGATTCCTGGAGCTGGTAAAGCTATGAAAGATGTAGATATAGATGATGATGCTTTTAAAGGAATAGAGGCAATAATTCACTCCATGACTCCTTCAGAAAGAAGCACACCAACAAGTATAAATGCTAGTCGAAAAAAGAGAATTGCAAAAGGATCTGGAACTTCTGTAAATGAAGTAAACCAATTAATGAAGCAATTTAACCAAATGAGCAAAATGATGAAGATGATGCAAGGTGGTGGTGGCAAAAA
>CAXBIR010000005.1:0-74277 GCA_963975825.1 uncultured Polaribacter sp. | reverse complement strand
AAACATCTTTACTAATGTCAACTCCAAAACTTTTCTTATATCTATTCATAAGAACTGATTTATTAAAGAATAACCAAATAATGCTCACAACAACTTGATATCGAAATCTAAGTCTCACAGAACTGAACGTGATTTTTAGTAGAAAAGAGAGAGGATTATCAATGTTGTCGAAGTCTAATGCTTCACCGTATAAACTAACTTTAATTCTCTCTTTAATTCTTCCTAATTAAATATCAAATTTATTAAAAGACAAATCTAAGACGTATATAATTTATTGATAGTTCTAGCTTACTTGGGAAATTCCTCGCAGATTTTCTTTGTAAATAATTATTTGAAAATAAAAAAAACGTTCAAGAAATAAATCTTGAACGTAATAATAATCTACATCTTGAATTATTAAAATTAAGATGTAAAAAACAAATCAAACTTAAATTATTGTTTTACAAATTTTGCTGTTCCTGTTCCATTTTCTGTTGAGTATTTAATTAAATAAACACCGGAGTTAAGCTCAGAAACATTTATATTTTTAGATATACTATCTACTGAAATGGTTTTTATTACTTTTCCTAAAATATTATAAATACTAACTTTCTTAATTATCTTTTCTGCAGAAATTTGTAAAAAATCTTCAGATGGATTTGGGTATAAACTAACATTTGCTAACGTATTATTTTTAATTCCTGCTGTTGCTGCATTATATAAAAATAAATTATCTATAAAAACAGTACCCTGAGTTCCACCTTCAGCAGAACCTAAAAGAAGTTGAATTTGTCCTAAGTTTGAAGTACCAGTTAAATTTGTAAAATCTGCAATTGCAAAATCATGACCTACCCAAATTCCTGCTGTTTGAGCTACACTACTTTGTAATTCCATTTCAGAATCGTCAACATTAGGGAACTCATCTGAATTATCTGCACCAAAATCTTGAAATTTTATTCCAAATGCATTTGCTTCTGGCGTCCAAACATCTATATGAATATGTGTATAATTAGCTAAATCTACTGTTGAAGAAAGTGTAATGGCCTGAAAATTAAGTGCTGTGTATTTTTTCATATTATCTGATCCAACAGAAAAATTTTCGACTGCACCTTGACCCCAAGATTGAGTGTAAGAACTTGGTGAATTATTACTATATGCATCACTAAAAAATGAATACACATCTGCTGTTACCATTTCTGGTGTTGCTGCAGATGTTGCGGGTTGCGTTAAAACAACCTCATCATTATGAAAATAAATATTATCAATATAAATAGTTCCTCCTGAGTTTTTAGATAAAATATATTGTGCTAAATTAGAAGTGGAAGCAAGACCAGTAAAATCTGCTAGAGCGATATCATAACTAATCCACTCTCCAATTTCAGTAGTGTCATAAATAATTTCATGCTCTGAGTCATCACCTCCTTGGTAACCTTCATCTGCTCCAAAATCTACTATTTTAACTTTAAAATTATTAGCATCGGGAGTCCAAATATCCATATGTAAGGTAGTCATAGTAGAGGCATCTATTAAATTTTCTCCTAAAGTTTCAATACCTACATAATCTAGATTAGAATATTTTTTTACAGCATTGCCAGCAATCATTACATCTTCTAAAGAAGCTCCATTACTAAAAGAAATAAAATTATTCACAGCAACGTTTGTATAAGAATCGCTGAATATAGAGATTACATTTTCTGCTGTTTGAGTAGGTGTTGGCGCTGCAATAGTTGGTGCTGTTGGTGTGGTAACAGGGTTTGTTAGTTTCTCTGCATTAAACTTAATGTTATCTATGTGTATAATACTATTATCTGCACGGTTAGGTAAATCTTGAGTCCAATCTACAAAAACTACCATTTGACTAATATTTGTTAAATCTCCGTTTAAATTAATGCCAGAAAGATCCCATGTTAACGTTTGCCATTCATTTACAATTGTATTTCCAACATTTTGATTTGTTATTTGAAAAGAAGTTCCACCAGAGTTTGTTCCCATTTTTATTCCCACGGTACCAACATAATTCTTATTAACATCCATACTTAGTGTTAAATTATTTGCTACAGTTGCATCAATTTTCCATGTTCCAAATTTTGAGTCTTCCCATTTATTATTAACTCCTGCATAAAAAGCATTATTTGGTCCTACAACAACTTTTAAAACTTTAGATGCTGTTGCATTTGTTCCATCTAAATCTGGGTTATCTACAATCTCTGCAGCAGCAGGTGTGTTATCAAAAGTATACCAATTAGAAGCAACTCCATCTGATCCATCTGACTCAAAGTCTAATAGATATTCTTGTTGTTGCCCATAACTAAGAAAGGAAACTAAAAAAGTAAATAGTAAAGTAATTTTTTTCATGTGTATGTTGTTTAATTGTTATTCTCTCAATATTAAACATATACTTTATAATTTTCACATAAAAACACACTACAAAAAACATACATCGTAAAAAAATAACAGTATTTTTAAACAATTACCAAGTTAAACCTTTAAATAAAGGGAATATTTTAAATTTATAATTTATAAAAAAAAAGAATAGGGACCTGTATAAACAGTCTTTGTATAGGTTATGTATGGTTAAAATTTTTCTATAGTTTTTAAATTCGATAATTTATAAAATTACTTTTACACCAAAACAACCTGAAGAAGAGCTAATTAGAAAAATCGTACTATTAAATAAATAGCCTAAAACAAATAAGAGCCTTTACCGAAAAGTAAAAACTCTTATTTACAGTGAAAAATACTGTGATATAGAATGTATAAAAAATTAGACTCTTTTGTCTAATTGAGCTCTAATTTCTCTTGACTTCTCTTCAGAAATATCATAATCTTTCATTACATACATAGCTGCTAGTGTTCCTAGAATTGGTAAACCTGAAAAGAAAATTCTTAATCCAAACATAGATTCTTCAGTTTGAATAGCTGCACCAGATTCAAAATGAACTAAAGTTAGTATTAAACCACTTAATAAACCTGCAATTGCTAAACCAAATTTTACCATCCACCAATAAATTGCTCCAAAAATACCTTCTCTTCGTTTATTTGTATTTAATTCATCTATATCTATAACGTCAGAGGTCATAGACATCATTAAAGTAAATAAACTTCCAATACCAAAAGAAAAGAATGGTAAAGCAAATAAAAACATATAAGGTTTTCCTGGTATAAATAAAAACCAAAGTAAAATATATCCTATTACAGAAATTCCCTGAGATACTAGAAAGGCTTTCTTTTTACCCATTTTCTTAGACATACTTGCTACAATAGGTATAACCAAAAATGTAGTTATTATAGCACCAACACTTCCAAATAAAGTTGGCCACAAACCAAAGTTAGTCTCATTACCTGCAAATAAATAATATTTAATAATATAATAAGAAAAACCAGCTATGGTATTGAATGCATTAAAGATAAGAAAGGTAGCAATACACAGTTTTTTAAATGGTTTTATTTTTAATGCTGCTTTAAAACCTTCAATAATTTCGTTAAAACTACTACCAATGTTTCCAATTGTCATTGGAGAATAATCTTCTTCTAGAGTAGACTTACTTTTTATAAATAAAGCAGGTACTGCTGCTAAAACAGCACATACAACAGCAACATAAATTGCTAACGTTCTTGTAGCTACATCTCCAGATTCAAACAAATCTGTATCTGCCATTAAAACCCAAAACCAAGGAGCAATTACCCAAGCCCATTGACCAATTAACTGAGCAGTTGCCATAATATTTGTTCGTTCATGAAAATCATCACTCATTTCATAACCCATTGCTACATATGGTACACTAAAAATGGTTAACCCGAGATAAAAAACAAAAGACCAAATTAAGAAATAGGTGAAATTATAATTCACGCTATCTTCACTATACAATTGCCACATTATAGCAAAAGAAATCCCCATTATTATTGCTCCTATAAGCACATATTGTCTTCTTCTACCCCATTTAGATTTTGTATTATCAGATATAAATCCCATAATAGGATCTGTTACAGCATCAAAAACTCTAGGTAAAAAATACAATACACCTAACATCCAACCAGGAAAACCTAAGTTTTCTACTAAAACAACCGTAAAAATACCTAGAACAGCAGGAAACATTTGATTTGCCAACATTCCTATTCCAAATGCTACTTTCTGCCCAAAAGGAACTTTACCTTTTTTTAATAATTGTTCTTTCGACATCTTTTTATTTTGTTTTTGATGGAATAATAATTGTTTGAATAGCTTGTGAATTAATATTTACATTAATAGATGCTTCGTTTAATGAAAGTTTAAAGTTTTTTGCTATTTGTCCTTCGTTAAACACTACAACTGCTATTGAACCATCTGTATTTTTAGCTGCAGTTACTTGTAATTCTTTATCTGAGTTATCTAAACCAATTACTTTTGCACCAGGTCTTATGTACCTACTAAAATGAGATAACGTATAATATAAAGGTGTAAAATAAACGGCATCTTTTTCTGGATCTACAATTACAGGAGCAACACACCAATTCTCAAACCAATTAGGGCCTCCTTTTGTATCTAAAACCATATTCCAGTCTACCCAACCATCTACCCAGTTGTTTAAACAGCCAATTATATCTCTTGCATATCTATTTACAGGAGCATACTTTGGGTGTAAGTGTCTATCTTTTTCTGAAGCCCAATCCCAACCCCAATCTGTAGCCTCTTTAGACCAATACCAATTATCATCATTCCATTTTGGTACTTCAGAATCTACACAACCTTCTGTTTCTATTAAATATTTACCAGGAGCTTTATTGTGCGCATATTGCAATGCTTCAGGAAAAACTTCATATGTACTTTCGTACCAATGAATAGCAGTTCCATCAAAATACTTAGAAGAAGCTTCATCTTTAAACATTGCATCTACCCATTCTTTTAAACCAGCTCTATTTTGGTCATAGCCTAAAATTTTAACAGCTCCTTTTCCATCAGATTCTAATTTTGGACCTAAATGATTTTGTACAAAATTTGTCATTTCATCAGGAGAATAATGCATACTTTCCCAATTATTTCCATTTCCATGAGGTTCATTTTCTACAGTAAATCCCCAGATATCAATTCCTTCGTTTTTATAAGCATCTACATATTTAGAGAAAAACAAGGCCCAAGTATCGTAATATTTTGGTAATAATTTTCCTCCAACCCACTTATTATTATCTTTCATCCAAGGTGAAGCTGTCCAAGGAGAAGAAATAATTTTAAATCCGTCTTTAGAAATGGCCATTGCATCTTTAATCATAGGAATAATATCATCTCTATCTTCTTCAATAGAAAAATGCTCTAACTCCATATCATCTTTTACTGGAGAATATGAATATTGATTTAATGAAAAATCACATGAGTTCATATGTGTTCTTGTTAAAGAGTATTTTGCACCACTTTCACCAAAATATGCTTCTAAAATAGTATCTCTATTTTTTTTACTTAACTTATTTAAAAGATATGCTGAGGATTCTGTAAATGAACCTCCAAAACCTGTAATTGTTTGAAATTTTACTTCTGGTTTTAATTTTATTGTTGATAGGTTATCTCCAGTTTCTAATACTACTATTTTAGTTAATTTATTACCATTTGCTGAAGTTTCATAAACCTCAACTGCTAATTCTTCCTCTTTATTTTTACAGTTCATTACTAATAAAACAATAAAAAAACATAAGCTATATTTAAGTAAGTTCATTTGTTATCTATTTAATTTGGTGTATTTTTCTTTAACAATTGTAAAGACTTCTTTCTTATTTCTATCTATATCTACAATTCCCCAAAACTCTTCATTTGGTGCACCATCATAAGGTACTCCAGAACTATTTGGTGCCCAACCACCAACATCTTGCGTAGTATTATTTCCTGCTTTCCACCAACCATCTGTAAAAGAAAATAATGTTACACCTGCACAAATAGTAGTATTAGAAAATGTTTTGTCTAAAATTTTTGAAGTTGCTTGTGCTTGCGCACTTTCATTTATTCCTTGTTTAAAACCTTCTTTAGCTATTTTCATATAACTGTCTCCACCAGCTTCAGATAAATACATTGGTTTGTTGTTTAAAGCTTCCCATTCTTTAAATATTTTCTCAGGATTATCCCATCTGTAAACATTCATACCCCAAACGTCTATATCTGGATTCATAGATAAAGCCAAAGAATCGGGCAAATCTCCATGAGCAGTTGTAGTTGGGTGATTTTTATCGTTTTTATGAATTAATTCTGAAGCTTTGTTCATGGCAACATACCAATTCTTAACATCTCCTTTAAACCATTCTGGATGATAGTTGTATTCATTTCCCAATTCCCACATTAAAATTGCGTTGTGGTTTTTAAATTTATTTACATAATCTATAAAAGTGCCAGAAAAAACATCATATTTTCCATCTTGTTTATAGCCAAAACCAATAATAACTTTAATACCTGCGTTATTAATTTTATCTAAAACTTTAATGTCTAAAATTGGTTTATAAACTCTTATTGTGTTTATTCCTGCTTCTGTCATTAAAGTTAAATCTTGATCTAAATTCTCAAAACTTCTTTCGTCACTTCCTTTAGAAACAGGATGATAACAGATTCCCTTGATTATATAAGGAGAATCATTCATCATTATTTTTCTTCCAGAAACAGTTATAATATCTGTTTTTAAATCTGTTTTACATGAAACAAAAGCAAGAACAAAAAGTAAAATAGTAAAGCTATTTTTCATTTTTAAATATTTATTTTTTTTACAGAAGGAAGCATAACTTCATTTAACAAAGTTTCTCTATTTCCGTTATATGTTTTTGTAATTTTTTTTCCGTCTCTAGTTAAACCTTTAAAAACATCTTTGTCAATTAAACTCCAAAGTGCAAATTTTGCTTCATTTTTTAAGTTTATAAGTCCGAAATGGTTTTCTGAACCAAATTCATTTTGCGCATCTTTCCATTGTTCATCAAAAGCTTCAAAATAAAAACAAGACATGTTTTGTTTTTTGGTCCAATCTCTCATTAATTGATAATACATAGCTTGTTTGTACTCATCTGTAGCTTTAGAACCTGTATTACCATAATGTTTGTTAGATAAACTTGCCCAACCTGTTTCTCCTATATGAATTGGTTTATTTGCCCCAACACTTTTAACAAATGCCTTTACACTATTGTATTGAGAAACAGCATATTCCTTTGCCCTTAACATCACTAAATCAATTTTTTCTATCTTAGTTAAGTTTTCTTCTTCTTGAAAACTTCCCCAAAAAACAGGGTTATAATGTGTGTCATGCATTGGGTAAGTATGCATAGAAACAAAATCTACAGCATGAATTAATTTTGTTAATTCTTCTACATGATATTCATTACTACCTCCACCCCAAGAAGCAAAATTATCTGAACTTGTAATCCATAAATCTTTAGGTAAATCGCCAGATTTCTTTAAATTTTGTAAATGGTTAACCCATTTTAAAATAATATCTGGAGTTACATAATAACTTGCAGCCCATTTTACCATTGCTTCATTACCAACAGCAATTATTTTTACAATTGATGGATATTTTTTAGCTAATGAAATGGCAGAAGCAATTTCTATGGTATTTCTTTCACTTTCTTTGTTATGAATTGGAACACCATTTTCGGGTTTAAATGCATTTTTACAATCTATCCAAGCACCTAACATTACATACATTTCAAAGTTTTTATCTTCCTTTTTTAACAGAGAAATAGCTTTTAGTAAATTAGCTGTTTGTGCTAAATGAACATTATAAGTTCTAAGAACTTTAATATTCATGGCAGATAAAATTTTTAAATCTTCTTTTAATTGATGAATTGTTGGTTGAATTTCTCTAGTTTTTTCTCGATAACCTCCATAAGAAATTGCTAAATAATCTGGATTTCCTAAAATTTCTGATGCTGTTTTATTTCTAATATTTTTTTCTTCTTTATTGCTTTTAGGGTTGCAAGAAACCACAAAAAATAAAATAACTACACAGAGTAATTCTATTATAATTTTATATTTATTTTTTATGGTTTTCATTCTTAATTTATCTCAATTTTAAATTGAAATTTTTATATGATTAACTTTATTAGATCTGTTAAAAAGTAAATTACTTACTGTGGTATCTAACGCTAAGTTTTCTAATACCTTAGATGTATTATCATTAAAAAATACCTCAACTTTATTTTTAGTGTTTTTTGAATAAATAATTGGCACCTGGCAATAAGTAAAACCTAATTCATTTTTATGAATTGTAAGTGCTTTTTCTTCACCAACAACATTTATATAATTAAAAGTTTTATCTGATTTTAAAAATTCTGTTTGTTTTAATAAACGAGGGTTAAAAACAATTTTACCTTCTTTCACAAAAACACCCAATTCACCAAACCTGCTTAGAATATCTTCTTTCACTTGCCCTGTCATTCCTGGTTGTTGTGCACCTTTACCTGCTGGCGTATGAGAATATGCATCTGTTGGAAAAGCACCATATAATCTTGGGGATTTATGTACACCAATACCTGCATTAATTTCATAATAATGATCTAAAAGTCTTCCAATAACTTCCTCGCTTTCTCCATTTTTTACAGCTAACAAACAGTTTTCTTGCACTGCAACTAAGAGTTTAGAAACCATGTGCCAATAAATAGAACCCAAACCTTCATAACCAAAGAAAGTTCCAGAACGACCTGTAAAAGATTTGTGATCGAAAATTTCTTCAAAAATTGCTAATACATTCTCTTTGTCTTCTTCTATTAACTTACCATAAACTTCTTCAGAAAGATTATTAAAAGCATCTTTTAAACTGTTTGCATTATTAAAGTTTCCATTAAAATGATAATTTCCTAAAACATCTTTTTCTACTACTTCTCTATTCCCATCTTTTACTAAGGCAGATAATAAAACTGAATTTTCTACTTTTTCTTTTGCAATATTATTTTTCTTAGTAAATCTTGGTAATTCTTTATTAGGATATAAAATATAACTGTATTGGTCTGCTCTAAAAAGCGCACTATTTTTTAAACCATCTAATAAAGCCAATGCCTCTTTTGGCGCTAAATAACCAGCACTTAAAACAGAAACCTGTCCTTCTAACATTTCTGATAAATATGAAACCGACACTTCATCTTCACCATTAATAGTCATTAAATTATATGCATGAAACATATTGTCAGATCTCTTGTTTGCCTCTATAGAATGCTCTAAATATGCTTTTGTAGTATTTAAAAACTCTAATAATTCGGTTTTAGAAACAGCTTTCTTTTTTGTTGAAAATCCGTTTTTATAAACCGCTTCTCTATATTTACTTGCAGGAATTCCTAAACCATCTAAAACAGTTTTTCTTTCTATGTCTGTAAAACTTCTAGATAAAATATTTTTGTTTTGCTCTAATACAACAACCACTTTATTAAAGAATTCTTTAAGTTCTTCCGATAGTTCAATTTCTGAAACAGTAGCATTAGTAACTAAATTTTCGTAGAAATTAATAAACCTTCTTAGATAATATAATGTTACCATAGAAACACCATTACCAACTAAAGCATTATTTGCATCATTCCACTCTGGTCTTTGTGTATTTAACCAAATACCAGCTTCAGGAATAAAATTAGAAACTTTTGCCAACACTGTAACTAGCAATTTTTCTATTAAATTTACTTTGTAAATTCCGTTATTTTTATCTTCAATTAAAGCACCATCTGCTCCTAAAATCGCTCTTTTAGCATCTATTTCAGCATTCAATTTATAATCGAAATCTATTGTGTCTTTAGAATTTTTAAGAATGTCTTCATAAGATTTTATCTTGTAAGGTACATTTGCATAAACAAAAATATCTTCTGTAAATAATTTCTCTAATTTATTCGGATAATGTTTTTCTATAAATTCTAAAAATTTCAATAAATAAATTATCTGATGATCTCCCCAATACCCTATGTAAGACCAAGGATCGTGTTCTTCTATAACTTCCCAATCGAAACCACCTTTTGTTACTCTATAAGGATTATAACCTTCAAAAGTTGTGGCGTTTAAGAATTTATGAATCATGTTTTCTATAAATTCTGGGTATGAATGTGCTAACGCTTCCCAATTCTGGAAAATATCTCGCCAATTACCTTCATAATCTAAAACTTTAGAGCCATCAATTTCATTTTTAGTATTTATAGAAAACTTGTTCCAAGGCCTACTTGGATCACCATGTCTTCTACTGAATTTTAATGGCAAATATTCTAAACACAACCTTTTAAAATCTTTGTTGGTACTAGAATTTGCTAATTCTTTAATATCGTTTAAATTAAAAACAAGATTTAAATTATTTAAAACGTCTTTATTTTCTTGAAAAACTTCTTTATTTGCTTTTTCTAAATACTTAATAAAATCTTCTTTTTCAATTGAATAATTATCATCAAAAATTCCACCTCTCATTATATTAAAAAGAGTGTTAGAAAAATGTCTTGTATTTACTAAATCGTCTTCTGTAAGCTGTAAACCATCTGCAGAAGCTGTTAATTTAATTAAGTTTTTTGTTCCTAAATCAATATCATTATTTAATAATTCTTCAATATTATTGTTTGAAGAAATCATTTCTGAAATCTCTGTTACTTGTGTTACAGATTGATTTACGTTTGCTATTTGTCTCCAGCTTTTCTCTGAATTAGCAGGTACTTTAAAATTAAAACTTGTTAAATACGCACCTTTTTCTGCTTTTACATCTACCTCTTCTTCTAAAGCAACACCTCTTCTAAAATTATTTATTTGTGCTGATGATAATAAATAAGTTGCATTTTTAATACCTAAAGACCAAACAATATTTGCTTTTAAAGCCTCACTTGGTTCTGCTTTATCTACAATAATTGCACTTAAAGCATAAATACCCAAACCTACTTCTTTTTCAAGTTCGCATTTTTTATAAGCATCTGCCAAGTTACTAACATTTGCTTGTAAATCTGAACCTATACCATAAGGTATAATGTCTTGAAAACCATCTAAAGTTTGTACAGAAATTTCTTCTGTAAAATTATTTACTAATGTTGCTTTTCTTACAAAACCAAATTTATCACTAGAATTCCATTCATATTTAAAAGTAACTTCTAAATCTTCATTAATCTCTTCAAAAACAATTTTATTTCCGTAAATATTTTTATAAATATTTCTAGTAATAGTATAAATACCCGCTTGTCTATCAGAAAAAGGTTCCCATAATTTTACTTCATTATTTTTCTGAATTCTAAAAATTGTTTTGCAACCTGTAGTTTCTGCTAAAGCAGTAATTTTATCATCTGTATAATAAGGAAATAATGCATATTGTGCATTTTTTCTTCCAGCAGTTAAACCTCCATTACTAGAAACAAACATCCAATGATTAGAGTCTGAAACTATAGTCATAAAAAAAGGACGCATTGTATGCGTATCAGAAATCTTATAAAAAGATTCATTACCAATTTTAACTAATTTACCGTTATTAGTTAATTGAATGTTTTTTGCGTTATTTTTTTCTGTAAAACCAGTATTCATTAAATTATAATTTTGAAGATATTATCGTTTTTGTTAAAACATTTTTTTAAAACAAAAACTATTTTACAACCTTGAAAAAGGTTGATTTAACACTTTAAGAAAGATAGAAATGTAATTTTAAGGTTGAACACTTAAAATATTCAACCTTAAAATTAATTATATTATTGATAAACCTTTATGTAATCAATTTCCATCATGTCTTCTGTAAAAGCAGGATCTACTGTTCCTCCTAAAGTACCACCCATGGCAACATTTAAGATTAAAAAGAAATCTGCATTAAAAGGCAACGTAGAATCATTAGGAATTGTATGATACACTTGGTTATCTATTGCAAATTTTATTTCTGTTGCAGACCACTCTAATGTATAGTTATGAAACTCTGTTGTAGAAGTTGTTAATTCTGTAGATTGAGATGGACCACCACCACCAAAGTTATCTGGATAATGAATTGTACTCAAAACAGTGTTCTTATCACTACCTTTTTGTTCCATAATATCAATTTCACCAGAATTTGGCCAACCAACAGTACTAAAATTTGCGCCAAGCATCCAAATTGCTGGCCAAGTACCTTGCGAAGCAGGTAATTTTGCTCTTATTTCAAATCTACCATAAGTAAATTCTCTTAATCCTTCAGACTTTAATCTTGCTGAAGTATAACCAGAACCATCTGCTTTTGCTTTAATTTTTAAACTTCCTCCTTCAACAATTACATTTTCTGCATTGTTTGTATACGTTTGAAGTTCTCCATTACCCCAACCTCCTGCACCTAAATCATAGGTCCAGTTTGTTGCATTTGGTGCTCCATCAGTATTAAAATCATCTTCCCAAACTAAATCTGTATAAGCAGTATTTAAACTATTGTCTTCTGCAGCCTCATTTGTTAAAGTAACAAACCAAGCTAAACCATCTGCTCCTATTGTTTTTAATAACATTTCTGTAGACGATCTAGTAATTATTTGATAAGTATGATTTCCTCCTACATAAAATCCGAAAAACCCATTACCAGAAAGGCTTATTGTTTCTTGACCACTAGGAGCTGTTAAGGCCCAAACACCACTAAAATCTTCTAAAGGATAATTTTCATATTCACCTCCTGGATTTGCTGTAAGGCCAATATTTCCTAATTCTTGATCCATTGGTGTAGCTTGTCCAAAAATAGTTCCAGTAATATCTACTGCTGTATCATCGTTGGTACTATTAGTTACATAAGTTATACTACCATCAACATTAAAAACATATGCATCGTCATACATACCAGTAATAGATTTTTCTCCTGGTGCAGCTGCATACCAAATAGGAAAAGTTTCATCTGCTGGCCCTACACCAAAATGTGCAATTGCTTCAGATTTAACTCTCCAAGTTTGAGTTGCATTATTTGTTAACATAGTAATTAATTCTGCAGGTGCAGAATATGTTGATAAAACATCTACTTGAATAATTTTACTTGATGTTACTCCTCCTACTCCAGATGCTACAACATTAATAGTATAAGTATTTAAACCTAAAACACTAAAATTAAATGTTGTATTTCCAGAAGGTGCAGTTTTACCAACACCTTCATAATAAAAAGTATAAGAAGTTGCATTATCTGCTTTTGCAGAAAAAGAAACAACACCACTTCCATCTCCATTAGGATTTGCTGCATCTGCCCCAAATATTTGTACTTCAATATTTATGTTAGAAGGTGGTACTATTTCGCCAAATTCATATTCGTTTTCTTGACAACCAAATAATGTTATTGCCAATGAAAAGAATACAATGTATATATTTTTAAATTTTTTCATATTATATATTTTTATAATGTTTTCTTACAATTTTAATTACTTGATAATGATACATTATCTATATTGACCAACCCGTTTTCTCCATTTAAATCAAACAAAACTCTTGCATCTGTTGCCCCAAAACTTTCTGAAGATAAAGTTATTGAATACGTAGTTTTTGTCGCTGTAATGTCTACAGTTTTAGAGTCATTTGAAAAATCTCCTCCACTTAAACCAATTCCTGCAATAATAGACCTATCTGTATCTGACCAAGCATCAAATGTTAAAGTGAAAGTATTTCCTTGAATAATTTCTAACTTTTGACTTATGTTTACTAAATAAGGTTCTGATGGATTTGCACCTGTTACTGTAACAGAATAATAAGTATTTCCTCCTTCTGTAACAACTGATACAGGTTTAGTATCGTCTACACCTTCTATCCAAGATTCATTTCCATTTTCAAAATCTCCATTTGTTAATAAATTTCCTGTTCCAATAATTAAAGAAACATTATCTATATTAACTAATCCGTTTTCTCCATTCAAATCAAATAAAACTCTAGCATCTGCTGCACCAAAACTTTCTGAAGATAAAGTAAGCGTATACGTAGTTCTTGTTGTAGTAATATCTACTGATTGTGAATCATTTGAAAAATCTCCTCCACTTAAACCAATTCCACCTATAATAGATCTATTTACATCAGACCATGCATCAAAAGTTAATGTGTATGTATTTCCTTGAAAAATCTCTAGCTTCTGACTAACGTTTACTAAATAAGGTTCAGATGGATTTGCTCCACTTACATTTACTGAATAATAAGTATTTCCTCCCTCTGTAACAACTGGCGCCATTGAAGAATCATCTACCCCAACTATCCAAGAATCGCTTCCATTTTCAAAATCTCCATTTGTTAATAATCCACTATCAAATGTAGGAGTATCTGTACTTGCTTTATAGAAGTAAAAATTATCTACATAAACAACACCTGCTACACCATCAGAATCTATTAATATTTGTGTTATCTTATTTTTATTAGATAAATCTCCTCCATCAAACCCTGTCATATCTAAATCTATACTCTGCCAAGAACCACCAACTGTTGCTCCTAAAGATTCAATATCTTCTCCACCGTCAATTGTGTTTACAATTTTTATAAATAACTCGTTTGTTGTTCCTTCAGGAACCCAATAATCTATATGAAGTTTCTCCATAGTAGAAACATCTATACCATTAGCGTAATTAGTTACCAATCCTAAGAAATCTAAATTTGTAAGTTTCCAAACATTATTACTTTCAATAGTAGTAGCTTCAAAGCCAGATGAAGACCAAGTAGTAGGTAATTCATCTAAAGTTACATTAGTATATGCATCACTAAAAATAGAAACCACATCTGTTGCATCTCTTTTAGCAGGGTTTGTTGCTGCTTTTAGAGGAGCTAAAATCTCAGTAACTTCAAAAGTTTCTGAATATTCTGTAGTAGTTATTGCACCACCTTTTGCTACAATTTTCATTTCGTAAGTACCAGCGTTCTTATATTGGTAATTTAAAACCTCTCCAATATTTGCAGTTGCTGCAGGCTGTGTAACATCTGATTCTCCTGAGTAAAACTCATACATAGAAGCAAAATCTGCTGTTGCATTTACATTTATTTGTTTAGAAACTGAAGCATCATTTTCTATTGTAACCATTAAGTTTTGTGGTTCCTGAAATGAAACTACTAAAGGTTGAATAAATTCTGTTGTTTTACCAATTGAATTATAAGCTACGATTTTAACATCGTAACTTCCTTCTAAATATGTATGTTTTGTATTTTGCCCTTGCTCTAATTTAACTGGTTCTGCAGTAGCATCACCAAAATAAACATCAAAAGAAGTTGCCCCATCTGCACTTGGTGTAATTGTTACAACACCAGTATTATCTTGTGTTATGTTATAAACTGCCGTAATATTTGATGGTACAGGTATATTATCTAAAAAATCTAGATTTTCATTTTCTGTACAAGCACTTACAAAAAACAGAATTATAAATGCTTGATAAATTATTTTTATATGTTTCATATCTGTGTATTAATATGTTTAATTAGTATAACCTTGGTTCTGAGACCAATTTCCTTGAGAAAACTGAATCTCTTCTATAGGAATTGGAAATAACTCATTTTTACCTGAAGTAAAACCAGGAATATCAGATCCTCTACCTGTTCTAATCAGATCAAAAAAGTGATGACCTTCTCCGACTAACTCTACTCTTCTTTCTTTGTAAATAGCTTCTGTTAAAGCTGTACCTCCATCTGTAACATCATTAGATGTGTTTCCAAAAGCTCTTGCTCTTACCCTGTTTAAGTACAATCTTGCTTTAGTATCATTAGGACTTTGCTTTTTGTTATTTGCTTCTGCAGCCATTAATAAAACATCTGCTAAACGTATAGCTCTATAATTATTAGGATTGGTAAGATTTAAATCTCCTGCTGCATCTGCTCCTCTTTTTCTAGGTATGTATTTTCTGTTATAAAAACCAGTATGTTCATAACCTGTTGTAAAACTTGCGCCAGTACTAGTAGACCAAGCCTCTATATCTAAAATGGCAACTTCTTTTCTGTTATCACCAGCTTCAAACTGATCTACCATTTCTTGAGTTGGAATATTAAAACTAAAACCAGAAGTATATAAATCTCCATCATAACCTCTTACACCTTGAAAACCTACAGCAACATTACCTTCACTACATTGTAGACATCCAAAACCTGCTCCCTGAGTATCTGTATATTGAACTTCAAAAATTGATCCTACTCCGTTTTCTCCTTGAAATTCAAAAATTTTATTATAATCTGTTTCTAAAACATAAGGTCCTTTTGTAATTACATCTTCTAAAACAGAAGCTGCTTCTGTATATTTTTCTTGAAACAAATACACTTTACCTAAAAGAGCCTCTGCAGCTCCTTTTGTAGCTCTACCTATTTGTGGTGTTGAATAAGTTAAGTTTGAAACAGCATATTTTAAATCTGCCTCAATTAAAGCATAAACTTCTTCAACTGGAGATCTAGGAATAGACTTTTCATCACCTACAACAAAACGACCTTCTGGTTTAATAGGAATGGCACCAAACCATTTTACTAATTCAAAATTATAATAAGCTCTTAAAAAACGAGCTTCACCTAAAATAATTTCTTTTCCGTCAAAATCTGTTTTATCTTGAAACTCGATAATGTATGCTGCTCTATTTACTCCTCCAAACATCCAACTCCAAAGATTTTGTAGTTGTGTATTCACTGGAGAATGTGTCATGTCATCTATTTGCTGATAACCAGGAACATCTGTTGCACTTTCACCACCACATAATGTATTATTAGAAGCAATTTCTCCCATTAAAACATTTATAAATGTAGATTGTAAAGGATCATAAGCAGCAACTAATGCATTGTAGTAATCTGCTTCTGAATTAAAAAATGATTCAGAATCTTCTGCATATACTTTTGTATTGTCTAAATAATCATCTGAACAACCGTTTATTATAAATAAACTTGCAATGATGATAATACTAATTGATATTTTTTTACTTATATTTTTCATTACTTGTTCTTTTTAAAATTCTACATTTAATCCTAAAATAAATTGTCTTGCAGAAGGATAGTTTCCTGAATCTATACCTGCACCAATTGCGCCTCCATTAATTGTTGGATCATAACCAGAATAATCTGTTAGTGTAAATAAGTTATTTATACTTGTGTATAATCTTAATTTTGAAACTCCTACTTTTTCTAATAAACTACCATCAAAATTATAACCAACTTGTACGTTTTGTAATCTTAAAAAAGATGCATCTTCTACAAAGAAATCTGAAAACAACTTGTTATTTGTTGCATCATTTGTTAATCTAGGAATAGAATTACTTGTTCCTTCACCAACCCATCTTCCTAAATAATAATTAGGTTTGTTAGAGTTTGGTAAAAAACGCTCATAATTTCTTACAATTTCTTTACCTAATTCAGAATATAAGTAAGCACTGAAATCCCAGTTTTTATATCTTCCTGAAACGTTGAAACCCATATAGAAATCTGCTTGAGGTTTACCAATGTTAGTTCTATCATTAAAATCGATAACTCCATCTTCATTAACATCTTTATATCTAATATCTCCTGGTGAAGTAACATTTGCTCCTAAACCTGCCTGAGAAGGATGTGCATCAACTTCTGCTTGGTTTTGAAAAATCCCATCCGTTTCTAATCCATAGAAATAACCAATTGGCTGACCTACTTCCATTCTAGATGGAGCTAAGTTTCCAATAGCAAAAGAACCACCTTCTATAAAAGCACCTCCTGTAACATCTGTTACTTCATTTTTTACATAAGTAACGTTGTAAGCAAAATTTAATGACGCATTTTCTGTTTCTAATGCATTATAATTAATTGCTAATTCTGCACCAATATTTTTTGATGTTCCTGCATTAACTGTAGGATTTGCTCCTCCTGGTGCACCTGTTCCTAAAATACCAGAAACTGGGAAATTTTCAATTAATAAACTCTTTCTTGTTTCTTCAAAATAATCTGCTACAATAGAAACTTTATCATTAAATAAATTTAAATCTAAACCAATATCTAGTTTTTCTGCAGTTTCCCATTGTGCTTGTGGATTAGGAATTCTTCCTTGTGCTGTTCCGTCTACAAGAACACCATCTAAAATATAAGTTCCTTCTCCGTTTAAAAAAGATCTATTTAAATTGTTACCAACTAAATTACCTAGTGTACCATAACTTGCTCTTAACTTTAAAAAACTAATAGTGTTATTATCTTTTAAAAAGTTCTCATCAGAAATTTTCCAACCTGTTGTTGCAGACCAAAAGTAATCTGCTCGTAAATTTTCATCGAAAACCGAAGCAGCATCTCTTCTTATTAAACCAGAAAACAAATATTTTCCTTTATAATCATATTGTAATCTAGAGAAATATGAAATTAATCTTAAATCATTAAAACCAGAATTTAAACTTCTTTGTTCATTTTGAGGATCTGTTAAACTTAAATCTGCAAAACTATAAGAGTTATTTGGTACATTAATTCCTGTAGCATAAATACCATCAAATAAATCGTTTTGTACACTTGTACCTAATGTAAACGTAGTGTTATGATCCTGTGCAAAAGTTTTTTCATAATTTGCAAATGTTTCCCAAACAACTCTTGTAGATGTTTGTTTGTATTGATACACTGAACTTTGAGTAGTATTAAATACTTTACTAGAACCATAATCTTGTATTGGTGTAAAAGAACGACCTTTGTCATTGAAAATTTTATAACCAACTCTAGAAGTTACAGTTAAACCTTCTAAAGGTTTGTAATCTAATTTAAAGTTACCTTCTATTCCATTTCCATTGTACTCATTAAAGTTATTTCTTAATTGACTTAAAGGATTTACAATCTCTATTCCTAAAAAGTTATTTGTATCGTCTTCATCTAAACCAAATGTTGGCGCATAGTTTAAACCATTAAATAAAACTGAACCAGCAAAACCCTCTGAAGCAGAGGTAAAATAGTTTGCAATAACAGAAAAATTTAATTTATCTGAAATATCTATACCAAGATTTAATTTAATATTGTTTCTAATAAAGTTAGAATTTTCTTTTGCTATAATTCCATCTTGTTCTGTTCTAGAAGCACTTAAAAAATATTTAACATTTTCCCCACCACCAGAAACACTAATGTTATGATTCATTAATAAAGCGTCATTAAATAATTCGTCTTGAAAATCTGAACCAAAACCTAATTGAGAAACATTGCTAAAAGGTAATGATTGTCCACTTGCAGCATATGCTTCATTTAAAACCAATGCATATTCTGTAGCATTTAAGTAATTTAATTTACGTGTAGTTTGCTGAATAGCTGCATAAGTATCATACTTTACAGTAGGAGCTTTATTCTTCTTTCCAATTTTTGTAGTTACTAAAACAACACCATTTGCACCTTTTATTCCATAAATAGCAGCTTGTGCATCTTTTAAAACCGTTATCGATTCAATATCGTTAGGGTTTAAACTATTTAAATCTCCTTCATAACCATCTACAATTGTTAATGGTTGGTTATTTGTATTAGAACTTACACCTCTAATAAGTATATTAACTTTAGCACCTGGAGCACCTGATGATAAATTTACGGCTACACCAGAAGTTGTACCTTGTAAAGCAGTTGTTGCATCTATTGGTTTTAAAGCAAGTAAAGTTTCTTCACCTACTAAAGACACAGAACCTGTAACATCTTTACGTTTTTGCTTACCATAACCAACAACAATAATTTCATCTAAAGCTTCTGCAGCAACTTCTAAAGAAACATTTAATGTTCCATTTGTTGCGATTACTTCTTTTTGCTTGTAACCTAAATATCTAAAAACTAGAATAGCACTAGAATTTACTTTTTGTAGATTATACATACCATCAAAGTCGGACTCTGTTCCTATGGTAGTTCCCTTAATAATTACACTAACTCCAGGAAGTACTTCTCCTGTTGTAGCATCTTTTACAACACCCTTAACATTAACAGTCTGTGCACTAACACAAAAACCTATTAAGATAAAGAATAATAATGTGATTTGTTTTCTCATGTAATGAAGAGTTTAATTTTATGTTAAATTTAAGTCTAAATAATTATTGAATCCACAAAAAACACCGCAACAAAAAACATACATCGCAATATTTAACCAAAAACACCTAAAACACCTTGTTATAATAAAGAAAATAATAAAACACAAAAACAGCAAAAAAACTCATTGTTGTGGTAATGTATAGGTAATTTAAGCTACTGATGTAGTCTTATATTTCCATAATGTAATTTGTTAAGTTAGCATTATGCTCTAAATCCATTTTTTTTCTTAACCTGTACCTCTTAACCTCTACACTTCTTGGAGAAATATTTAATAACGGAGCAATTTCTTTAGAAGACAGATTAAGACGCAAATAGGCGCATAACCTTAGATCATTTGGCGTTAAGCTTGGGTGCTTAGATTTTACCTTGTCTAGGAACTTTTTATCTGCATTATTAAATGCTTCCTGAAACAACTTCCAATCATCTGTATTGTTAAGGTTTTTATCAATAATTTTTACAACCTTACCTATATTCTTTTCTTCACCTTCTAAAAGCTCATTTTTTATCTTATTAAGAAACTCATTCTTCTTAATAATACTCATTGTAGAAGTTGCTAATTCTCTGTTTTTGCTCTCAATATCGCTTCTTAACTTGTCGTTATTTAATTTTATAATTTTCTGAGAACTTTCTAATTCTCTTAATTCTAATTCTTTTCGAGCATTTAGTAAAAACTTTTCTTGCTTGTTGTTATAGTATCTTTTTGATAAAATATACCAAGTAAAAATTAATAATAATAAGATTAAGCTATAAAATAAAACGGCAACATTAGAGAGAAACCAAGGTTTGTCTATATTAAAATTAAACTCAGAAACATTGTTACTTAAATTACCAGCAATTAAAGCTCTAACTTTAAAAGTATAATCTCCAAAAGATAAATTTTCAAATAAAATTGAATTTGAATCTGTGTATTCACTCCATTTACTATTATAACCCACAAGTTTATATTGATATTCAACATTAGATATCTTATCGAAATTAGGAACACTATAGTAAAATTCTAAATTATTTTCTTTGTCATTAAACTTTGCCTCATTGTTTAAAGGGATATTTCTTGAAGGCTTATCTAATTCATTATTAAAAATTTTAGTAATACTTATTTTAAAATTTTCTGGTGGAACAATTTTATTTAAATCTAAAATTAAATAACCATTTATTGTACCTATTAGATATTTTTCACTTTCTAAGTGTATAATATTCTCAAAACCAGAAGCTCCTTTAAGTAAAGATTTTTTTATAGCAATAGTTTCTAAAGTAGGCTTATTACTTAACTTTCCAGGATTTAAAAACCTAAGCCCTTCTTTAGTAAAAGACCATAATCTATTAGAATAATTATCTGAAAACAACTTAGCAGAAACAAAAATATCTTTAGGTATTAACTTACTGTAAACTGTATCTAAGCTAAATTTATTTGTACCAAAATTATAAACATAAACTCCTTTTTTAGAAGCGTATAAGACATCCTCTTTGTATTTTAAGATACTAGAGTGAATCCCTTTAACCACAGAGTTTTCTTTTTCAATTTTTAAAACCGAAGAAAAACTATTATCTATTTTTAACTTAAATACACCTTTATACTCATGATTTACAAATATTTGGTCTTTATCTAAAACTATAAAATACCTACTAGAATTATTAAAACCATTAATTTTATTTCGCAAACTCCATGTATCTCCATTTTTTTGCAAAACATATAAACCATCATAATTTCCTTGAATAATTAAATTATCATTCAGTTTTTTTAAATCCCAAGTTCCTTGAGTGTTAGAAATTAAATCTGCTTCATTATTATTAATGATAAACGTACCAGAATCATGACCACAAAATAGCGTTTTGTCTATTATTTTTAAACTCCAAACTTGTCCTTGCGTTTTTTTTATAAAACGAAATCTATCTTTAGAATTATACTTTTTATAAAATAAACCTTGATTGGTTCCTAAATATAAATATCCGTTATAAATAGTAGACGTATAAATTGTACCTAAATAATCTTTCTGATTGATGAATATATTTAAAGGGGAAGTGAAATTAATAACATTTATTCCATTATCTAAACCCAACCAAATATTTTTATCTACATCTTCAAAAATAGATAGCACTGTGTTATTTGTTAATCCTAAATTTTGATTTATTTGATAATCAACATCTCCTTCTGGTGTTAAATAAATAATTCCATTAGAAATAGAACCTAAAACAATCGCATTGTTATCTAGTACTTTAGAACTGTAAATTGTTTTATTATTTAAATAATTATTAGCAGAAATATCCCATTTTTTTAAAATGTTATTTTCAAAAAAAAAGAACCCAGAATTCTGAGTAAGGAAAAATACAGTATCATTCTTATAAAAAATATCTGTTAATCTATTTTTTATAAATACCTCATCATTAGAAACTAATAAAGGTTTTCCATTTTCAATTTTAAATAAACCTTTTTCAATGTCCTGAAAATATACAACATCTTTAACTTTAGAAACTTTTGTAATTACACTATTACCTTTTATAATTTTTATCGTTTCATTTTCTAAATTATATAAATATATTCTTTGAAGAGATTTAAATAAAACCCAACCATCTAATTCTATTATCTCCCATATTTGTTCATCTTCAAGCATTTCTATTTTTTCTTTATCAACAATAGAAGTAAACTCTAAAGAACCATAAGGATTCTTTGTCCAATAACCAAAATCTCTAAAAAAACCAGTAAAAACATTTTCTCCAATACTTTTAACAGATCTCATTATAGTCTCATTGGGAGTTGGATACAATTGCCAATTAGAACCATTATACTCTAACAAACCTTTATTGTTTGCTACATACATATACTTATTAAAAGCTTGTGAAATAGACCAATTTTGATTCTCTCCTCCATAATCTTCTGTTGTAAATACATTTATAGGAGGTAGCTCTTGTGCATACAATTTAAATGAGAAAAGAAAAATTACGATTAGTAAAGCTCTTGTATATATCTTTTTTTTCATTATTAAATTCTGTTTGGTATTTTGTTTTAATAAAACAATAAAAGTCAGTAGTTTAAAAAAAAATAAGCACTAATTGTATTGTTTTACAATGATGAAATTAGGATTAAAAATTCGTTTAAAAAAATAAAAAGTAAAAATAAAGCAGTTAAAATGTTAAAGAATTGTAAAAAATTAAATTATTTTTATGGAAAATAATAAATTAATGGATTTTATTAAAAAAATAGGAAAGGCTAATTTCTTGATGTTAGCGTTGTGTGTTTTTATAATTATTGTTTCTGAATACCTCTTTTTAACTGGAAATAAATTACATGGAATTTTTATTGGAATGTGGGCTCCAACGTTGTTAGGAGTAATGATTTACTTAAAATTAATTAAGAATGAGCGCAGATAAAATTGTTTTATACTTTTCTATTTTTGTAGGAATCTGCGTAATAATTTGGGCATATTTTATGATAAATGAATACAATAAAGTAACTAAAAACTAACTTTAAAAAAGGTTATTTAAACTTAATAAAAAATACTCTTTGTAAAATAATTCTCATGAAGACATATAAATATCTTACTATATTTCTAATCGCTTTACTTTTTAGTTCTTGTGCTTTAAAGCCAATTGTGTCTGAATACAATTATTTAAAAACCAATACAGATAAGGTTGATATTAATAAACTAGGAAATGGGACTGTTCTTATTTACAACGGCGCAGATATATTTCATAAAATAGATAATACGGCTAGATTAAACGTTTGGATAGATGATAAAGCTCTAGGACAAATAAAACCCAGAGAATACGTTATTATTAATTTAAATAACGGAAACTACCAATTTAAAGCACTACACATAGATGTTGTTAAATTTAAAAGTACACATAGCGTAGAGATTGATAGTACAACCAAAATTATTAAAATTAAACCAAGTATTACCTCTAACAAGTTAACTATTACAAATGAATTTCCTAGAAAATTTGAGAAATACAAACATGCTGTAAAAAATTAATTTTAATTATTTCTTCTCTAACAATACAAGTTCAAATTCTGAAGTTATTTCTACATTACCATCTTTAACTTTTACTATTTTATTTGAATAAAAATCTCTTAACTCTTCACCATTATTAAAAACTGAAGAAACATTAATAATCTTTTTGCTTTTAGGTAAATTAATACCAATTACCACTTTATCGTTACTTCTAACTCTAGAAAAAACCAAGCCATTTTCATCAGAAATTAATTGATGTTTACCTGCACCAACAGACATGTGGTTTGCTCTAAACTGACCTAATTTTTGCCAATGATTTAAAATATTCTGTGTTCCGTTGTCTTTTTTAATAGCATCCCAATTCATAAAAGAACGTAAAGTTGCATCTCCCACAGTTCCTTCAATTGTTAAATCTCTAGCAGATTCATCACCATAATAAACTTGTGAAGTTCCTGGCGTTAACAATAACATATTTGCGGTTTTAAATGGCATTTTTCTTTCTTTATCAAATGGTTGCCCATCATCATGAGAAGTCATATAATTTAAAATACCATAATCTTTTAATTCGTTTTGAAGAATAGAATCGTATTTCTGAAACACCTCTTTTTCTGCCATTTGTTTGGCATTCCATTTAATTTCAAAATTAATTAAACTATTAAATGCATTGTCAAAATAATTTACCTTCTTATCTCCGTAATCAAATGCTTTTCCATGAGAAATAGCATAATTGTAAACTTCTCCAACTAAATAAAAACTGTTATTATCTAATACTTTGTCAGGGTTATTTTTCTTGAATTCTGCAAAAGCAACATCACATTCTTTTTTAAACTCTTGCCAAACAAACTCTTCTGTATGCTTTACTGTATCTACCCTATAACCATCTATTCCAAATTCTGTAATATAATCTGTAAGCCATTTCATTATATAAAAACGAGGCGCTCTTGGATTGCCCGTTTTTTCAAAAAAAGCATCTAATTCTCTTATTTCTTGCTCATATCGCCCTTCTGCTTTCCATTTTGCTACCAATTGTGGAGGCAACTTTACCTCGTCATTACTTTCTGTTTTAATGTCTGGTAAATTCTCTACCAAAGTACAATTAATGTTATTTTCATAAGAATCGTAAGTACACTTGGGGTTTGTTCTAACCCAATCACTTGGCCAAACAGCATCTTTTTCTGTTACAGGACCTGTATGATTGATAACGGCATCTAACAAAACACGAATTCCGTTTTTATGTGCAAGTTCAACCAATTCTTTTAAATCTTCTTTCGTTCCAAAATTAGGATCTATTTTAGTCCAATCTTTTGCCCAATACCCATGAAAACCATAAGAAACACCAGTTCCTTCATCTGTTGCCCCATGAATTTGCTCTACAATTGGCGTCATCCAAATAGCATTAATTCCTAATTTGGTAAAGTAACCTTCTTTAATTTTCTGAGTTATTCCCTTAATATCTCCTCCTTTAAAACCACGTAACTTTCCAGGTTTTTGAGTTCTATCAAAATTAATATCATTTGAAGTATCACCATTATTAAAACGGTCTGTTAGTAAAAAATAAACATTTGCTCCTTCCCAAACAAATTCTTTTTTAGCAATTTCTTTATTAGATTTATTTTCTGATGAATTCTCTTTACAGCTAAAAACAGCTACTAATACAAATAATAAAAGTATATTTTTCATGTTAAATTTTATTGAAGTTGAAGAATAAATGATTCTAAAGGTTTTATAATAATTTTTATTTTTCCTAATGAATTATCAATTTTTAAATTGAAAGACTTTGCATTATACAACATGTCTTTTAATGGAAAATCTCCATCTTTTAAGTTCCATTTATTTATAATTTCTGAAGGAATTTTTAAATCAAATTCATAAGTTTCTTTATCACTAAAATTAGAAATAACAATTAGTTTTTCTTTTTCTGAAGAACGTACAAAAGACAAAACTTTATGATTGTAATTTTTGGTGTTTTCTCTGTTATATAAATGTATATCTTCATATTCACCCATTAAAGCATCACTCTTAATTGTAAAGTTTAATAAACGTTTGTAAAAATCTCTTAATGCTAATTCTTCTTTTGTAGATTTACCTCCATCAAAATTTTTATCATTTACCCATCTTTGTAATGATGGAACTCCAACATAATCAAAAATTGAAGTTCTTGAAGGTGTTCCAAATCCTGCATTTTCAGAGCCATCTTCACCAAATTCTTGACCAAAATAAACCATTGTTGGTGCAGAAGAAATAGTTGTAGAAACAACCATTGCAGGCTTTCCTTTTAAAGCATTTCCTGCAAATTCAGGACTCGCTATTCTTTGTTCATCATGATTTTCTAAGAAATGTAACATATTATGTTCAATATCTTTTAAATCTTGATAAATCGGAGGAATATTATCTGTTAAACCATGACCTTGCATTATATGTTTTATAGTGTCATATAACTGAACTTTGTCATACAGATAATCCATTTTTCCCTTTCTAATATAATCTCTATACATTTTAGGATTATAAACCTCTGCCAATAAGAAAGCATCAGGATTTTTCATTTTTATAGCAGAATTCATAAAACTCCAGAATTCTACAGGCACCATTTCTGCCATATCATATCTAAAGCCATCAACGCCTTTTTCTAGCCAGTACAAAGCAATATCTCTAAACTTAACCCAAGAACTTGGTACGGTTTTGTCTTGCCAAAAAGCAAAATGCTTTTTATAATCTTCATTTTCAAATCCTATTGGTAATTCGTTAAAATCTTTTTTACCTTCTGGAGAAACACCATAATTTACTTTTACAGTTTCATACCAATCATAAAAACTTGGTTTTGGAGAGCGAGAGCCATTCCCTGTCCATTTTGCAGGATTTTCATTAAATTTTTTATCTGACAAAACATTTTTTTCTCCTCCTAAAGGCAAATAATCATTTAAAAAATCTGGTACTTCAAAAGCATTATTGGGACTGTAATAAAAATTATTATTTACATCATAAACAACTGTTTTGTTATCTTCTGCTCCAAAATCTGTTACACCTTCTGGGTTTGTTAAACTTTGGTAATTTCTAGCAACATGATTTGGAACAATATCTATAATTACCTTTAAACCATTTTTATGTGAACGTTCTATTAAAGCTTCAAACTCTTCTAACCGATTCGTTACATTTACTGCTAAATCAGGATTTACATTGTAATAATCTTTAACAGCATATGGTGAACCTGCTCTACCTTTTACAACATCAGGATCATCATTTGAGATACCAAATTGAGTATAATCTCTAATAACATCATGATGAGGAACACCTGTATACCAGATATGAGTTACACCTAAGTCTTTAATTTCTGAAAGCGCTTTATCTGTAAAATCATTAAACTTTCCTACGCCGTTTTCTTCAATTGTACCCCAAGGTTTATTTGTGGCATTAGTATTACCAAACAAGCGAGTAAAAACTTGGTAAACAACTATTTTATTCTTTGATAAAGTACTTTCTTCAACTTTTGCTAAACTCTTTTCTTTTGAACAACTAATAATTGTAAACAAAATTAAAACAGTTAAAATGCTATATATTTTCCTCATAATTAACAGCTTAATTTAATGTTATTTTTACTTTTAAACTTTTATTTGTATTCCATTTTAAAGGAATTTTAATCTTATTCTCTAGCTTAGAAAATTGCTTAATTTTTCCGTTCACTTTTATCTTTTTAGGATTCCAATTCACATTATGTACAATTAATATAACTTCTTTGTTCTGTGGGTTCCAGTTATTACCAAATTTGGCGTCAAAATCTATTTCTAAACAACGTTTTGTTACTTCTGCATCAAACTCTAATATTTCATAACTTCCTTTCTCAAAAGCGTTAGAAAGCAAACCATTATCATTATAAAATGTTCTATTACTTTCTTTTACTGAAGTATCGTGGTAATAATGCAATTCCAATTTATCTGCATTATAATTATCTGTAGTTTGCACTAAATCTGTCATTAAAATAAATGCTCCAGCTCTTACATATGTAGGTATTGACTTTTCTTTAACTTTTACAATTTTAGTTTGCCCTCCTTGTATTTTCTCATCAAAATAAAAATTAAACCAATTGGCTGTTTTAGGAAAATAAACTGCTTTTGATTTAACAGAATCTTTTAAAATAGGTGTAATTAAAAAATCTTTACCCCATAAATAAGTAGACGAATTGGTCATTAATTCTTTTCTGTCTTCTTCAAAGAATATAGGCCTCATTAAAGGTGTTCCTTTTTGGTTGTTTTCATAAGCTAAATTGTAATTATAAGGCAGTAATTTATAACGTAATTCAATTGCTTTTTTTGCTAATTTCTTTGCTTTAAGACTTCTAAAAACAGGTTCACTAGCTACTTCTTCTTGTGCATGAGGTCTAAAAATTGGTTGAAAAACGCCATATTGTAACCAACGTATATATAGATTATCATCTAAATTTGCACCTGCAAAACCACCTAAATCAGAATGCATATAACCTAAACCTTGCATTCCCATTTGTAGAGCTATTTCTGGCTGAGATTGTAAGCCTCCCCATGTTCTATTTACATCTCCAGACCAAGGAATCATACCAAAACGTTGCGAGCCTGCAGCTCCTGCTCTCATTAAAATAAAAGGCCTTTCGTTTGAAAATTCTTTTTGATATCCTTCAAAAATTAAACCTGCCCAATCATGGCCATAAATATTATGGACTTCATTTGCAGAACCCGTTGCATGTTGTACCCAAGTTGGGTGAACTTCTGGTTCTCCTAAATCTCCCCAAAGTCCTTTTGCTCCTAAGTTTAAAATGTCTTTATAGATATTCCAAAACCAATCTTTTCCGGTTTTTTTATAAATATCTACAATTCCGGTATTTCCAAAGTAAAAATCATATTTAGCAGGGTTTCCAATAGAGTCTTTAGCTAAAACATCTTTTTCTACAGCTTCATTCCACTTTTTTGAATTCGATAAAATAAAAGGCTCAGTAATTAAAACAGTTTTAACTCCTTTCTTTTTTAATCTAGAAATCATTCCTTTCATATCTGGAAAAGAGTCTTTGTAAACTTCTAAATTACCCATAGTACCTTGTATGTCTTTACCAAACCAATATAAGTCTAAAATTACTGCATCTACAGGTATGTTTTCTTCTTGAAATTTAGCAATTGTTGCTTCTGTTTCTTTTTGAGAATGATAACCAAATCTACTAGAAAAGTTACCTAAAACCCATCTTGCAGGTAAAGGTTGTTTACCTGTTAAATTTGTATAATTACCAACTAAATCTTCCCAAGAATCACCAACAATTACTTGGTATGTCTTTCTACCAGAAATAGTTTCATAGGTTAAAGAGTTGTCTTTTTTACTATCTAAATCTAAGTAACCAACAGGTGCATTATCAAAATGAAGCATGTATTTATTTGATGAAATTACAATTGGTAATGTAAAATTCATTAATTCTGCATGCGTTTCATAGCCATATTGTGCTCTATTAAATAAAGCCAAACGATTTCCACGTCTGTTCATTCCTAAAGCCCTTGCTCCTGCACCATACAAAACCTCATCTGAAGTTAAATTAAATTCAATTTTTTCTGTTTCTTTCGCAATAATATTCCCTTTTACATTTTCTAAAGGAAGATGTTCTGACTTAAAATAACCTTGTTTTTCTGATGTAATTAACTTGTTTTTATAATAATATAGAATTTGAAATGGCGACTTTTTAATTTTTACAGAAATGCCTTCTGACTTGTAATTTATCTCCTGATCTAATTCACTTATAGAAACATGAGTTTTTACAGGAGATAAAACCACGGCATGAGATTCTTTTATATAAGTTTCATTTACAGGAATAAAAGTTGTTTCTATTATTTTAGAATTATAAAATTCAATCAAATATGTTCCATCAGAAACCTCTACTTTAAACCGATTTTCTTTTAGAAGTTCTGCTCTTTTAAAAATTCTATTTGAATTCTGAGAAAACGAATAAATTGTAAAAAATAGAAGTAAAATAAATGGTTTAAATGTTTTCATAAATTAGTTTAAACAACTCTTTAATTAGTAGAGAATTACGTTATTTTTTTAATAAAAATGTTAATGGAAAATCTAATCTTTTTTGCCACGATTTTTCTGAATGATCTGTTCCTTCAAAAAATAAATTTTGGTAATTTGTTGCACTATATCCTCCTTTTTTAAAGATTGAATCTACTTTTGGTGCGTATTTAGGATAAAAGAAATCTAACGTTTTGTTACCATAATCAAAATACATTTTGTGTGTTTTAGCATCTGGTAAATTTGTTTCTAAATAACTAAAAATTGCAGTTGGTAAAGGATTTCCTGTTTTTGGTGTTCCTCCTACCCAATGTGTAGAAAAACATGCACCTCCTTTAAAAATATCTGGATATTCTGCAACTGCATACATAGACATTAAACCACCCATAGAAGAACCTGCAATAAATGTATTTTCTTTATCTGTATACACAGAATATGTTGCATCTATAAAGGGCTTTAATTCTTCTACTAAAAAAGTTAAATATTCATCTCCTTTTAAATTTATGCTGAAATTATTTTTTTTAGCCTCTGCATACAATTGTTTTCTGTCTTCTTCTGAAAGAAAATTCATAGCTTTTTCTGGAAATAAATCTTGCCAACGAATTTTTGGTATATTATGAATTCCTACTACAATAAAATCTCTTGTAATACCTTCATTCATTAACTTAGTTGCTGCTTCATCCATCATCCACTCTTGCTTATTCCAAGTTGTATTTGCATCAAATAAATTCTGACCATCATGCATGTATAAAACAGCATATTTTTTTTCTGAAGAATAATTTTCTGGCAACCAAACATCTACAGGTCTTGGTACAATATTTTTTGAAGGAAAAGAATCTATTCTAAATAATTCTCCGCCAGCTAAAACTGCTTTTTCTAATTTAACGGCTTTAATTGTAGAGAAGTCTGCATTTTCTACTTGAGCATACGTTTTACTAATAGAAATACATAAGAATAAACAACAGATTTTAAGGAAATTTTTCATGAAATGATTTTTAATTAAGTTTTGTAGTAAAGGTAATATTTCCTTTCTTTTTTAATTCAATTTCATTTTCCCAAATAAATTTTTCTCCGGTAATAATATTTTTTAATGTTTTACCTTCTAAACCAATTTCTGAATATCTATTTAAATCTAATTTAATAGGTGTTTCATTTTTATTAATAATATTTACAACAACTTCATCATTTAAAACTCTAAACAAAAAATATGTACCATTAAATGGTGCAAAATGAACTGTTTTACCATCATGAATAGCTTTTGAGTTTTTACGAAAATTTAAAAACTTACTTAAAAAAGATTGCATCTCTTTTTGCTCTTTACTTAAACCATTACCAGTAAAGGCATTTATTTTATCGTCTTTAAAACCACCAGGAAAATCGGTTCTAATTAAACCATGATCTCCAGGTTTTTTAAAATCTTCCATTAAAATTTCTGTACCGTAATAAATTTGTGGAATTCGAGGCAATGTTAAATAAAGAGATAGCGCCATTTTTGTGTTTTCTACATCTCCTTGTAATTGTGTAAAAATTCTACTCATATCATGGTTATCCGGAAAAATCATAATATCTTTTGGTGAAACATAGTGAAAATCATTAGCCAAACCTTCATAAACTTTTACCAAACCGTTGCTCCAAGATTCTTCTTCTTTTAAAGCATCTATAACGTTTTGCTGCATAGCAAAATCCATTGTAGACTTTAAATTAGATTCATAACCATCTTTATTATTTGCGCCTTTTTGCCAATAGCCAATTAACAATGGGTTATTACTCCACTCTTCACCAACAATAGAAAAATTAGGATATTCATTCATAATTGCTCCAGCCCAATTACTCATAAATTGTTTGTCTGAATATGGGTAAGTGTCTTGTCTTATTCCGCTTAAACCAATTGTTTCTATCCACCAAATACTATTTTGAATAATATATTTTGCCATAAAAGAATTGCGTTGATTTAAATCTGGCATTGTAGCAACAAACCAACCATCTGCCATTCCTTTTTTGTCTGCTTTAGAAGCATAGAAATCTTGATTAGCAGTTCTTCTATGATTTGAAGTAATTAAACTTCCTTTGTTTTCGTAATTTTTTTGATAATTTACCCAATCTTCAAAAGGCAAATCTTTCATCCACCAATGTTCACTACCACAATGGTTTGCTACCTGATCCATGATTAACTTAATTCCTTTTTCTCGAGATTTATCTGCCAATTCTCTGTAATCTGCTAAAGTTCCAAAACGCGGATCTATCTCATATAAATCTGTAATTGCATACCCATGATAAGATTGTTTTGGCATATCATTAGTTAATAATGGGCAAGACCAAATTGCAGTAAATCCCATATCATTTATATATTCTAAATGATTTGTTATTCCCTTAATATCACCTCCATGTCTAGCATAATCATCTGCTCTATTAACAGTGTTTTCCTTTAAAAATTGAACAGACTCTTCTATTTCATTCACTTTTTTAACTCTAGAACCAATATCATTTGAAGTGTCTGCATTTGCAAAACGATCTGGTGTAATTAAATAAATTGCATCTGAACTATTAAAACCAACATAATCTTCAGTAGATTTTTCTCTTGATTTTAATTCATATGTATGAGTTTTTTTTGAACCGTTTTCAAAAGTAAAAACAATATCAAACTTACCAGCTAACGTTTCTTTATCTATTATTAAATCTAAAAACAAGTAGTTTTTACTTTTAGCCTTATTAACTTTTTTTATTGAAACGCCTTTGTAAGAAATACTTGGTATAGAAACACCAATACTATCTTCTTTAACTAATAATTGCAATGATGTATCTTTAAAACCAACCCACCAATTAGGTGGTTCTACTCTTTCTAAAGACGTATTAGAAATAAAACCATCAGAAACATTTTTAGTAGGTTTTGAATTATTGCATGAAATAAAAAAAATGCTAAATAATAAAAAAATGTTTCTGATAAGTTTCATAAATTTAAATTTAAACCGTTAGTAAATTGTTTGGAGATACTGTTACTTTTTCTCCGTTTACTAAAATTATAATCTCTTGATTTCCTTCTAACTGAAATTTTGTACCATTTTGAGAAACATTTACAGTAATAACTTGGTTTCTAAAGTTTACTTTAAATGAATAGGTTGTCCATCCTTTAGGAATTTTTGGAGAGAAAGAAAGAGTATTATTTAAAATTCTCATTCCACCAAAACCTTCAACAATACTCATCCAAGTACCTGCCATAGAAGTAATATGAAGACCTTCTTCTACTTCGTGATTATAGTCATCTAAATCTAAACGAGAAGTTTGTAAATAGAATTCATAAGCTTGGTCCATTCTATCTAATTTTGCAGCCTGAATACTGTGTACACAAGGAGAAAGTGAGCTTTCGTGAACTGTAAATGGTTCGTAAAAATCGAAATGACGTTCTAATTCTTCTGTAGAAAAATCGTTTTCAAACATATAAAAACCTTGCAAAGTATCTGCTTGCTTAATATATGGCGAACGTAAAATTCTGTCCCAACTCCATTTTTGATTTATTGGTCTTTGAGTTTTGTCTAAATCTGCAACTGAAATTAATTCTTTATCTAAGAAACCATCTTGTTGTAAATAAATATTATGTTTTTCTGAATAAGGAAAATACATATTATCGGCTACATTTTTCCATTTAGATAATTCTTCATCAGAGAAATTTACTTTTTCCTTGATTCTGATATAATCTGAAATATGATCTGTTTTTACTACTTCAATATTTTCTAATGCATAATTAATACACCATTTTGCAATGTAATTTGTGTACCAATTGTTATTAATATTGTTTTCATATTCATTTGGCCCTGTTACTCCCAAAATCATGAATTTGTTTTTATCTGTAGAAAAAGTAGCTCTTTGTTGCCAAAAACGTGCAATTCCTATTAAAACTTCTAATCCTTTTTCTGGTATGTAAGAATAATCTTCTGTAAATCTGTAATAGTTAAAAATAGCAAAAGCAATGGCTCCGTTTCTATGAATTTCTTCAAAAGTAATTTCCCATTCATTATGGCATTCTTCACCATTCATAGTTACCATTGGGTATAATGCTGCTCCGTTTTTAAAACCTAGTTTAGCTGCATTTTCAATGGCTTTATCTAAATGATTATATCTATATTCTAATAAGGTTCTTGCTACAGATTGATCTTTTGTAGCCATATAAAATGGTATACAATATGCTTCTGTATCCCAATACGTACTTCCTCCATATTTTTCTCCGGTAAAACCTTTTGGCCCAATATTTAAACTAGCATCTGTACCTAAATATGTTTGGTTTAATTGAAAAATATTAAAACGAATTCCTTGTTGCGCTTTTACATCACCTTCTATGGTAATGTCAGACATTTTCCAAATATTAGCCCAAGATTGTTTTTGCATTTCTAATAATGCATCAAAACCAAAACTAACTGCTTTATCTAATGCTTCTTTGGCAGCAGTAACTAATTCGTTTTTATTATGATTTCTATCTACTACATAACCACCAAATTTGTGAATAGTAAATGTTTGATTCTTTTTAATTTCTTGAGAATAGGTGCAAGAAGTAAAATTTTCTGTTTTTTGATTATTACAACCTGTAATTACCTCATCAGAATTTATAAATAAACGAGATTCCATAAAAGTACATGTGTAAAAATGTGTTTTCATGGTTCTTGCCTGAACGTAAGATTGCTGATTGTTCTGAGATATTTCTAAAACATCCCAAAACTGATCATCCCAATTGGTATCTTCATTGGTAATTCCTGCATCTAAATAAGGAATATAAGTAATTTTAGCATCAGAATTAAGCGGAGTTACATTGTAATTAATTGCACCAACTTCATCTAATTCTAAACTTAAAAAACGCTTGGTATCTACTTTAATTTCAATTCCGTTTTGTAAAACAGCGTTAAAACTTCTAGATAACCAACCTTCTTGCATATTTAGCTCTCTTCTAAAATTTGAAACTTTTTTACAAGTATGTAAATCTAGTTTTTCATCATTTACAAGAACATTTATACCAATCCAATTTGGTGCATTTAATACTTTTGCAAAATATTCTGGATATCCGTTTTTCCACCATCCAACTCTTGTTTTATCAGGATAATAAACTCCTGCAATATAACTTCCTTGAAAAGTTTCTCCTGTATATGTTTCTTCAAAATTTGCACGTTGTCCCATGGCACCATTACCAATACTGAACAGGCTTTCTGAAGATTTTACTTTATCTGAATTAAAGCCTTCTTCTACGATAGACCATTGATTAGGTTGTATATAATCTTGATTCATTTTTTGTTTTTTTAACAGAAAAGACAAGAAATAAAAGCACAAAGAGATTCTTAAAATTTCTCTTTTCTTATTTCTATTCTATGTTTTTCTTTTTTTATCTGTTTAATAAGTCTGTAATAAAGTTGGTACTGATTTCTGTAAAATCGTTAAAGTTAAATTGTGCTTTAGATAACACCTTTTTATCTCCAATACCTATACTTATCATTTCTGCAGCATTTGCTGCTTCTACACCTGCAACTGCATCTTCAAAAACCACACAATTACTAGGTTTTACACCTAAATTTTGGGCTGCTAACAAAAATACTTCTGGATCTGGTTTTGCTTTTGTTACATTATTACCATCTACAATTGTATCAAAATAATGTAATAAGTTTACTTTTTCTAAAATTGGTTGCGCATTTTTACTTGCCGAACCTAGAGCTATTGGAATATTTTTGTTTTTTAAAAATTCTAATATTTTAGGAACATCTGGTAAAATTTCTGAAGCATCCATGTTTTCTATATATTCTAAATAGTCCACATTTTTTTCAATCATCCAAGTATCAAACTGTTCTTGGGTTGCTTGTATGTTTCCTATTTCTAATAATATTTCTAAACAACGTTTTCTACTAACGCCTTTAAATAATTCGTTTTGTTCTTTTGTAAACTCGAAACCTAGTGTATTAGCTAATTTTTTCCAAGCTAAATAGTGGTACTTGGCTGTGTCTACTATAACACCATCCAAGTCAAATATAAATCCTTTCTTATTCATTATTTAATTGTTCTCTTGATATGTAATTGCATTTTTTTCTGTGATTAAGAAATTACAGAAGCCTGCAATAATTAAACTTAAACCAGCCACAATCATCGCGTTTATAGTTTTTTCACCTAATAGATTAGAAACAAAATTGATTCCACCAATTGCAGCAATAATTTGAGGAATAACAATAAACATGTTAAAAATTCCCATAAAAACACCCATTTTATTTGGGTTTACTGCACTAGATAACATTGCATAAGGCATCGAGAGAATACTTCCCCAAGCAAAACCAATTAAAATAAATGATATTGATAAATACTCTGGTGAAGGAATAAAATACATTGATATAAAACCTAAACCTCCTAAGATTAGAGAAGCCATATGAATGTATTTTCTATTGATGCGTTTTTTTCTTGTATATAAAACTAGTGCTAATGCAAATACCATAGATGATAAACCATAGATACCCATATAAGAACCAACTTCATTAGAAGATTTTTGAAATGCTGTATTTTGAATATCAAATGTCGCTTTTTGATCAACATCTGTCATTACAAACTCTTTTTCTACTGGAGCAGGTGTTTTAAAAACATGTTCTGTTAATGCAGGATTTGCCATAGACCACATTGTAAAAAATGCAAACCAACTAAAAAATTGAACAACGCCTAACTTTTTCATAATGGTTGGCATGTTTCCAATATTTTCTAAAATATCCTTAACAAAACTATTTTTTTCTGCTTTTTCCTTTTCAAAAGCTTCCATGTCTTCTGGTGGATATTCTTTAGTAGTAAATACTGTATAAAGAATACTTAATAAGAAAACAATAGCACCAATTGTAAAAGCAACTTTTACAGACATTGGTACAATACCAGAAGGCGCAGCATCGCTAACACCAAACTGAGAAACCATCCAAGGCAAACTACTTGCAACCCAAGTACCAACACCAATAATTAAAGTTTGAATAACAAAGCCGTAAGATCTTTGAGAGCTTGGTAATTTATCTGCTACCAATGCTCTAAAAGGTTCCATAGATATGTTAATAGAGGCATCTAAAATCCATAGAAAACCAGCTGCAATCCATAAAGTGGGTGAATGTGGCATAATAATTAACGCCAATGAACTAAGAATTGCACCAACTAAAAAGTAGGGTCTTCTTCTTCCCCATTTAGGAGTCCAAGTTCTATCGCTCATATAACCAATAATTGGTTGTACAATAAGACCTGTTAAAGGAGCTGCAACCCAGAGAATGGGTATATCTTCTATTTCTGCACCTAGTGTTTGAAAAATTCGAGACATGAAACCACCAGTTAAGGCCATTCCAAATTGAATTCCAAGAAACCCAAAACTCATGTTCCAGATTTGCAAGAAACTTAATTTCTTCTTGTTCATTATCGTTCTACTATTAAATTAATATTACGATAAGCATGTTAGACTTATCAATTATTATCATGTGTGGAATGTAATTTATTGATAAATCGTAATAATGTAACAAAAGTAAGCTTAAATTATCATATTAATAAAATAAACTTTATGAATTTACGACGACGGTTTCGTAGACTCTCTTAACTTAAGATCACTAGAAATTACAATTGTTTTAGGATTATAATGTTCAGATTCGTTTTCAATTCTATTAATTAGAGCTTCTACAGCTTGCTTTCCCATAGTTAAACCATGTTGTGCAATTGTAGTAATAGAAGGTGTAGAATATTCTGAAATTAAACCATCTGTAAAACCTGTTACAGATAATTCTTCTGGAATTCTAATACTCTTTTCTTTAGCAATTCTTATAGATTTTGCCGCATAAATTTCATTTACCGCAAAAATTGCATCAATATTATAATCAAAAACAGGTCTTATCTGTTCTTTTACATTCTTTTTTTCGTCTATTTCTATTATTAGGTTTTTATCAATAGCTATTTTTCTTTCTAAAAGAGCTTTTTCATACCCTTTTCTTCTAAGCGTACCTACATTTACATATTCTGGCGTAGTAATAATTGCTACTCTTTTACAACCTGTATTTAATAAGTGTTTTGTTGCCTTATAACCAGCTCCAAAATCATCTACAACCACTTTATCGCAATTAATTTCATCTACTACTCTATCTAAAAGCACTAAAGGTATTTCTTCTGAAACCAATTCTTTAAAATGACTAAATTCTTTATTAGCTAAAGTTTCATTTGCTATTGAAACAATTAAACCATCTACACTACCGTTAGATAACACTTTTAAATTTTCTACTTCTTTAATATGAGATTCATCAGAAAAGCAAACCATAATTCTATATCCTTTTTCACTTGCACCTTCTTCTATACCCTTTATTATGGTAGAAAAGAAGTGATGTACTATTTTAGGAAGGATAACACCTATTAATTTTGTCTTCTGATTTCTTAATTGTAGCGCTAAATTATTTGGCTTATAATTGTAATGATTAGCATAAGCTTGAATTTTTTCTTTGGTTTCTTTACTAATTTCATGACTGTCTTTTAGTGCTTTAGAAACTGTAGAAGTAGATACTCCTAACTCTTTTGCGATTGTCTTAATAGTAATTTTTTGCTTCATATTATACAAAAATGCAATTTTTAACGGTCTTTTTTTAATAATTAATGAAATTTTAAGTAAAGTTGTCAACACGAAACCGATTTCGTAACTTTTGAAATATTGTTTATGTAAATCTTACTTCTATATTTACCTCGTGGAATGTAAATTTATTGTTAATAACAAATTCAAATTATAGTTATTATTTAACAAATTATACATGAAAAACTTTAAATTATTGTTGATTGGTATTCTTTTAAGTACATCATTTACAATGTTTGCACAACAAACTGTAAAAGGTATCGTAAAAGAAAAAACAACAGGTGAAGCTTTACCTGGTGTTAGTGTAGTAGTAAAAGGTACTACTAAAGGAACTGAAACTGACTTTAACGGAAATTTTGTATTAGATAAAATAAACACAGGAGATATTCTAGTTTTTAGATACCTTGGTTATTCTGATAAAGAAATTACTATTAGTACAATCTTAAACCTAACTGTAGAATTAACTGAATCTTCAGAACAACTAGATGAAATAATTGTTGTTGGTTATGGTACAACTACCATAAAAGATGCTACTGGTTCTGTAGAAGCAATTACTGCAAAAGAATTTACAAAAGGAAACATTGTTACTCCAGAAAACTTATTAAGTGGTCGTGTAGCAGGTGTAAACATTACAACAAGTGGTGCTCCTGGTTCTGGTTCAGAAATTACTATTCGTGGTGGTTCTTCTTTAACTGCTTCAAATGCACCTTTAATTGTTATAGATGGTTTACCTATTACAAATAGTGGTACTGCTGGTAGTAGAGGAATTCTTGCTAGTATTAACCCTGCAGATATAGAATCTTTTTCTATTTTAAAAGATGCTTCTGCAACTGCTATTTATGGTTCTAGAGCTTCTAACGGTGTTATAATTATTGTAACTAAAAAAGGAAAAACTGTTTTTTCTTTAGATTATGATTATCAATATAGTGCTGGTCAGGTTTTAGATAGAATAGATGTTTTTAATGCAGATGAATATAGAAATTTAGTAAATTCTCAACCAATTTCTGGTACAACTATAGACACAAGTCTTTTAGGTACTGCTAACACGAATTGGCAAGATGAAATTTTACAGAACACTGTTTCTACACAACATAACATTACTGCTAAAGGTTCTCTTTTTAATAAATTACCTACAAGATTATCTGTTGGTTTTTCAGAACAACAAGGAGGTATTTTAACTTCTCAGTTTGATAGAGCAAACGTTTCTTTAGCAATGAATCCTTCTTTTTTAGATGATCATTTAAAAGTATCTTTAAACTACAACAGAGCATTTACAAATAGTAGATTTGCAGCTGGTGGTATTGGAGGTGCATTAAGATATGATCCTACACAACCTGTAAGAGCCTCTGGGCCTTATGGTGGTTTTTATCAACATTATACAGGTGGTAATTCTGATTTTGTTTTAGCTAACGGAGGTACAAACCCAGTTGCTGGTTTATTACAAAACAACAATACTGGTAAATCTTTTAGACAATATGGTAACTTAAATTTAGATTATAAGTTTCATTTTTTACCAGAATTAAAGTTTGTTGTAAACGTAGGTTTCGATAGAACTGAAGGTAGTTATATTTCTAACGGATCTGTTTTAGGACCTAGAAGTTTTAACACAGCAGTTGTTGGTAATAATTCTTCTGGTTTTCAAAACAGACAAAATGAATTATTAGATTCTTATTTTAACTATACAAAAGAATTTAAAAACATTAAAGCAGATATTACTGCAGGTTATTCTTATCAAGAATTTACTGGAGATGGTTTTAATAGCGGAAACATAAATGACCCAAATAGTAGTAGAGATACATATACTAATACTCCAGAAGTTTTAATAGGTTTCTTTGGTAGAGCTAATTTTACATTTTTAGAAAAATATTTATTAACGCTTTCTTACAGAAGAGATGGTACTTCTAAATTTGGTCCAGAAAATAGATGGGGTAATTTCCCTGCTGTTGCAGCTGCTTGGAGAATTAGCGATGAAGACTTTTTAAAAGATTCTAAAATTGTTTCTAACTTAAAATTAAGAGCTAGTTATGGTATTACTGGTCAGCAAGATATTAGTAACCCAGAAATTTATTTAACTACATATCGTTTTGGAAACAGTAATTCTCAGTTTTTATTTGACGGAAACGTAGTACAGTCTACAATACCACAACCATTTAACCCAGATATTAAATGGGAAGAAACAACTACTATAGAATTTGGTTTAGATTATGGTTTGTTTGATAATAAAGTTTCTGGAACTTTAGGTGTTTTTCAAAAAAACTCTAATGATTTATTATTTGCTACTCCTATTGCAGATGGTACCAACTTTACAAATAATATTACTAGAAATATTGGTGAATTACAAATTAGAGGAGTTGAGTTTTCTTTAAATACAGATATTTTTAAAACGGAAGATTTTGATTGGAACCTTAATTTTAATGCCACTTATTTAGATAGAGAAATTACTTCTATTCCTTTAGGAAGAGATTTAAACACAGGTTCTATTGCTGGTGGTACAGGTGCAACAATACAAGTACATAGTGAAGGTCATGCACCAAACTCTTTTTATGTTTTTAAACAATTATATGATACCAATGGAGCTCCAATAGAAGGTGCTTATGCAGATTTAAACGGAGATGGTATTGTAAACGCAAACGATAGATACATTAAAGACAACGGTTTAGCAGATGTAACTTTAGGTTTTCAATCTAATATTAATTACAAAAACTTCGATTTATCTTTTAATTTAAGAGCTAGTATTGGTAATTATGCATACAATAATGTAAATGCATCAACTGCACAATATGCTTTATTACAAGATCAGCAAGTATTAGGAAACCTTCCAACTTCTGTTTTAGATTATAATTTTAGAACAACTGCAGATGTAATTTCTTCTGATATTTATCTAGAAAACGCTTCATTCTTAAAAATGGATAACATAACTTTTGGATACACTATTAATCCATTAATTAAAAAGTTTTCTGGAAACAGTATTCGTTTATGGGCTGGTGTACAAAATGTATTTACCATTACAGAATATTCTGGTTTAGATCCTGAAATTTTTAATAACGGAATAGACAACCTTATTTTTCCAAGGTCTAGAACTTTCTTATTAGGAGCTAATATTAAATTTTAATCAAACGAATTATGAAAACAAATTTAAAAACATATAAAGTATTTATGTTAGCGGCGATATTTTTCGTTTCTCTAACATCTTGTACTAAAGATTTAGACATTACTCCACAAGATGATCAAACATTATTAGGAGAAGACTTTTTTGCTAATGAAAGTTCATACAAAGAATTATTAGCAGGTGTTTATGCAAACTTATCTTTAACAGGTATTAATGGCCCAGAATCATCAAACATTATTGGTCTAGATGCAGGTACAAGTCAGTTTGGTAGAACTCTTTTATACCTTCAAACTTTAGCTGCAGATCAAATGATTTGGTCTTATGAAAATGATGGTGGTGTTGCAGGAATTCAAAGAAATAATTGGACAGATCAAAACCCAGTAATTTTAGGAATGTTTAGTAGAGCGCATGCTACAGTAGCATTTGCAAACAATTTCTTAAGAGAAACTACTACAGAAAAATTAGACGCAAGAGGTGTTTCTGCTTCAACCAAAGCAGAAGTAGTAACTTTTAGAGCAGAAGCGCGTTTATTAAGAGCTTTATCTTATTATTATTTAATAGATTTATTCGGACAAGCAAATTTTGTAACAGAAGAAGACCAAGTTAATTCTGTACCAAATGCAGCAAACAGAACAGAGTTATTTACGTACGTAGAAAGTGAATTAAAAGCAATTGAAGCAGATTTATTAGCTGCTAAAAGTAATGAACATGGTAGAGCAGATAAAGCTGTAGCTGCAATGATTTTAGCTAAACTATACTTAAATGCTGAAGTTTATATTGGTGAAGCAAAGTATGATGAATGTGTGATTGAATTAAATAAAATAATTAACGCTGGTTATTCATTAACACCAGATTACTTATTAAACTTTACTGCAGACAACGATACAAATGCTGCTAAAGATGAAATTATTTTCCCTTTAGTTTCAGATGGTACTTTTATACAAAACTATGGCCCTACAACTGTTTTAGTTAACGGTTCTATTGGAAGTATAGAAGCAAATGGTGCTGCATTAGGTGTTGGCGCTGGTGGCTGGGGAGGCGCAATTAGACTTAGAAAACAATTTGTAGAATTGTTTGATGGTGGTGTTTTTATAACAGATACAAGAAACAATATTATTTCTGGTACAAGAAGTAAAGAAATAATGGACATTTCAAACAAAGATCAAGGATATGTAATTGAGAAATTTTCAAATGCAAAGTCTACTGGTGGTTTTGGTGCAGACCAAACATTTGTAGATACAGATTTTCCTTTATTTAGATTTGCAGATGTTTACTTAATGTACGCAGAAGCACAATTAAGAGGCGCAACTAATGCTACACAAACCAATGCATTAACTTATGTAAATAATTTAAGAACTAGAGCTAAAAATCCAGAAGCTATTACAGCAGCAGGTTTAACTTTAGATTTTATCTTAGATGAAAGAGCTAGAGAATTACACTTAGAAGCTCATAGAAGACAAGACTTAATTAGATTTGGAAAATTTACTGGCGGATCTTATAACTGGACTTGGAAAGGAAATGGAGCAAATGGTATTTCTTTACCAGCACATTTAGATTTATACCCTATTCCTTCTGCAAGTTTAGCTACAAGTCCTAACTTAAAACAAAACCCAGGTTACTAAAAACTAATACATTTAACAATGAAAAATATAAAAAGATTTTCAGTATTTGCAATCATAGGAATGCTAGTTTTAGTATTTAATGCTTGTAATGATAATTCTGAATTATTCGAAATATCAAATCCAACAGCTCCTACTCTAGCAGAATTAAATTTCTCAAAGTTAGAATTAGATGCTGTAAACACAAACAATCCTGCTTTAACACTTAATTGGGAAAAAGCAAATTACGGACAACAAGCTGCTGTAAACTATACAGTAGAGTTCTCTAAAGATGAAGAATTTACAACACCTGCAGTAGCAACAGTTGTAACAGGTTTAAATGCAGTAACACTTTCTGTAAATGAAGTAAACGGTGCTGCAGGTAATGCAGGTTTAAATCCTTTTGAATGGGAAAACTTATATGTAAGAGTAGTTTCTTCTTTAGGAACTCAAAATGAAGTAAAAACACCATCAAATTCAATAAAAATAGAAGTTTATCCTTTCTTTAATTATGTTTTTAATGATTTTTACATGGTAGGTGATGCAACAGCTCCAGGTTGGAATAACGACAACAGTAATCCTGCTTTATTTAGAGATGCTACAGATAGTAACACTTATTATTACACGGGTTTCTTTGCAGACAATGGGCATTTTAAAGTTTTAAAAACTAAAGGATTATGGACACCTCAATATGGAACAGATGATGGAACTACAGTTGGAGTTAATCCTGGTGGTGGAACAGATCCTGAAAGATTTCCTTATGGTGGAGGTAGTGGAATTCCTGCAGGTTTTTATACATTTAAAATAAATTTTGCAAGTAACACTTTTTCTTTTGATGCTTTTGATGCTTCAGGAAAAACAAGTCCTGCAAGTATTAGTATAGAAGGAACAAGTACCACTAGTATTGCTTTAACTCCATTGGCTTTTGATGGACATATTTGGAGTGCTACAAACGTAAAATTAATACCTGGTAATTTAGAATTCGTAACAGATTCTGGAGATAAATGGGGAGACTCAACTTCTTTTTCTGGTGTAGCTACTAATGGTGGTAGCGCAGTACCAGTTGTTGTAGAAGATGAATATGATGTATGGTTTAATGATTTAACAGGTCGTTATATCTTAATTCCTTTGAATTTATAATATAAAACTAACTCATAACACATACAAAATGAACACATATATAAAAAAATTAAGTTACTTATTTTTATCACTTACACTTTTCTTAAGTGCATGTGATGCTAATGAGAGCTTAACAATAACAAGCCCAGAAGCTGAGTTTGTTTTAAAAACTCCAGGAATTAGTAATATTTTTTTAAATTTTGCTTTACCAGATAATCCTGCTTTTACAATTACCTGGAACGATGATATTAATACAGGTGCAACATATAATGTAGAAATGTCTTTAGATGCAGATTTTACATCTCCAATTTCTTTAGGCGCTACAGATCAGAAGAATTTTTCTATGTCTGTTGCAACATTTAATCAAGAATTAAGTGATGCTAATATAAAATCATTTGAAGAAACAGCTGTGTACTTAAGATTAAATACTGGTGCTGCCATTTCAAATACTATTATATTTCAGGTTTCAAAATTTGTTGTTACTCCACCAAGTATAACAAGCCCTGCAAATGGTTTTAGTACAATATTATCAGATGTAAATCCAGATGATATTGCATTAACATTAACTTGGGAAGATCCAGAAATTACAATAAATAGCACTATCGAAATAACGTACAATGTAGAAATGGATTTAGCAGGCAACAATTTTGCTAACGCTACTTTAATTGGATCTTCTATTGAAAATACTTTTGAAATTTCTCACGATAACTTAAATGATTTAGTAATTGCAGCTGGAGGAAAAGCAGACGTTGCTACAGATTTCGATTTTAGATTAAATGCAGTAGCTAAAACTGCTGGTGGAGATTTAGAAAGAACATCAGAATTAGTTGTACTTTCATTAACTGCTTTTAAAGGCGCTATACCAGATAATTTATTTATGGTTGGTGCGCACAATGGCTGGAATAATGCAGACCCAACTCAACAATTTCTTAATGACGGAAATGGTGTTTTTACAAAAGTGCAAATGTTTTCTGCTAACGACGAATTTAAAATGTTACCTAATACTGGTTCTTGGGATGGTGATTATGGAGAAGACCCAAACAACGTTGGTAAAATAGTACAAGAAGGTGAAAACAATATTAAAATTACAGAAGCAGGTTCTTACTTAGTAACTGTAGATTTTAATACATTAAGCTTTAAACTAACTAAAATTGACACACTTTTTATGGTTGGTGCTCATAATGGTTGGAATAATGCAGACCCAACTCAACAATTTCTTAATAACGGAAATGGTGTTTTTACTAAAGTGCAAACTTTTTCTGATGGAGATGAGTTTAAAATGATTCATACTTCTGGTTCTTGGGATGGAGATTGGGGAGAAAGTAAAACTTCTACAGGAAGCATTATTCAAGATGATGAAAATAACATTAAAGTTGCAACAGCAGGAACTTACATGATAACTGTAGATTTTAATACATTAACTTTTACTGTTTTAGAAGTACCAACAAATTTATATTTAGTTGGTTCTCCAAATGGTTGGGATAATACAACTGCACCAGCATTTACCAAATTATCTGAAGGTGTTTTTGAAATTTCTTTAGCATTAACTGCTACAGATGAATTTAAGCTTTTACCAGTACAAGGTTCTTGGGACAATGATTGGGGAGAAAGTGGAACTTATGCAGGAATGTTGGTTAGAGATAACGAAAATAATATAAAATCTCCTGGAGATGGTACTTACAAAGTAACTGTAGATTATACCAAAGGAACTGTAACTGTTCAATAAAATTATATTTTTTATAAAGGCTATTCTTAATATGGATAGCCTTTATTTTTTCAAAAAAATTAATATCATGAAAAAAATTACATTAATAATTCTTTTATTTTTTGCGTTAATAATTAATGCGCAACAGCAGAATGTAAATTATGCTGTTTCACCTGCTTCTTTTGACGCTACAGATGAAATTACCATAACTATAAATAACATAAACACAACAACTTGGGGTGTAACAGATGTTTATTTATGGTCTTGGTCTTATGACTTAAATGATGAAAATGAGTTAGATGCACCAAATAATGGAAGCTGGACAAACTCCAACGAAGCACATAAAATGACGAAAGTGAATAGCACCACTTTTTCAATAACTTTAACACCAACATCATTTTACAATAGAACTAATATTGGTAGAATTGGTGTGCTAGTAAAAGCAAAAAATGGAGATGGTGATAAAAAAACACAAGACAACTTTTTCGAAGTTGGTAAGTTTCAAGTAACCTTAAACTCACCTTCAAAAAAAACAAGCATTTTAAATTCTGGAGACTTGTTAACTGTGTCTGCTAGCACAGCATTATCTTCTGATTTTAATTTAAAAGCAAATGGAACATCTATAAACCAAAAAACAGGTGTTACAAACTATAACTACTCTCCTATTGTTACAGAAAACACAGATTTTGTTTTAGAAACAACAAATAACGGAACAACAATTACAAATGAATTTTCTGTTATTGTAAAACCAACAATTACAGAAGCTACACTTCCTGCTAATTTAAAAGACGGAATTAATTTTAATGCTTCAGATAATACAAAAGCAACTTTAGTTTTTTATGCACCAATGAAAGAATTTGTTCATGTTCTTGGAGATTTTAATGATTGGAAAACTGATAATAATTATTTACTTAAAAAAGATTCATCAAAAGATCGTTTTTGGATTGAATTAACCAATCTAGTACCTCAACAAAACTATACTTATCAATATTTAATTGATGGAGAATTACGTGTTGCAGACCCATATTCTACCACTATTTTAACCGAAAATAATGATAGTTATATTAACACTGTAACCTATCCAGATTTACCTGAATATCCTTCTGGAAAAACAAATAATGCTGTTACCTTATTAAAAACAGGAGAAACTGAGTTTGTATGGCAAACAACAAATTTTTTAAAACCTAAAAAAACAGACTTAGTAATTTACGAATTACTAATTAGAGATTTTGATGCTTTGCATAGTTTTGATGCAGTTAAGGCACGTTTAGATTATTTACAAAACTTAGGTATTAATGCTATAGAATTAATGCCTGTAAGTGAGTTTGATGGTAATGAATCTTGGGGTTATAACACTTCATTTCATATGGCATTAGATAAATATTATGGTAATAAAAATGCTTTTAAACAATTAATAGATGAATGTCATAAAAGAGGCATTGCCATTATTTTAGATATCGTTTACAATCATGCATCTGGTCAAAACCCATATTACAGAATGTACAATACAGATAATGGAGGTTTTGGAGGACAAGCAAGTGCTAACAGTCCATTTTTTAACTCAACTGCAAAACATTCTTATAGTGTTTTTAACGACTTTAACCATAGTAAACAAGCTGTTAAAGATTATGTAAAAAGAACAACTCAATATTGGATTGATGAATATAAAATTGATGGTTTTAGATGGGATTTAACTAAAGGATTTACACAAAATTGTTCTGAAGGAAATGATAGTTGTACAAATGCTTTTCAGCAAGATAGAGTTGATGTTTTAAAAGAATACGCAGATTATCAATGGGAAAAAGACCCTAATTTCTATGTTATTTTCGAACATTTAGGAACAAATACAGAAGAAACAGAATGGGTAAATTATAGACTAAATGAAGGAAAAGGAATTATGCTTTGGGGAAATCATAATGACAATTATAATGAAGGAACGTTAGGTTTTAATACCGGTGGAAAATCTGATTTATCTTGGGTTTCATATAAGAACAGAGGTTGGTCTGTGCCAGCAAACGTAAGTTATATGGAAAGCCATGATGAAGAACGCCTAATGTATAAAAACCTTCAATTTGGTAGTTCTAACGGAGCTTACAATATTAAAAACTTAGCTACAGCTTTAGATAGAATAGAATTAGCTGGGGCTTTTTATTTTACCATTCCTGGTCCTAAAATGATTTGGCAATTTGGTGAATTAGGCTATGATATTTCTATTAATGAAAATGGTAGGGTTGGGAATAAGCCTATTTTATGGAATTATTTTGATGATGTAAATAGAAAAAATGTATATGAAACGTATTCTAAATTAATTCAATTAAAACTAAAATACGACATCTTTGAATCTACAGATTTTACATTAGACACAAACAATTCTAATGGATTAAAGAAAATTCAATTAACAAGTTCTACTTCTTCAGAAATACAATACATAACTGTTATTGGAAACTTTGGTGTTACATCTCAAAATATAAATCCAACGTTTCAAACAACAGGAACTTGGTATAATTTATTAGACGATAATGCTAGTTTAAATGTCTCAAATATAAATGGAACAATAACGTTAGCACCAGGAGAGTTTAAAGTTTTTGGAAATAAACCTGCAGCTTTATCTACAGAAAAAGTATCTTTAGATAATTCGTTATTAGTATACCCAAATCCTACTAAAGATAATTTTAAATTAGATACAGAAAGTAAACATTTAATAATTTACAACTTACTAGGTAAAAAAGTAAAAGAGTTTAAAGGTAATTTTAATTCGTCTTCTTCTTTTTCTATTAAAAACTTAGAAAAAGGAATGTATTTTATTAGAGTAGACAACAACAGTTATTCATTAAAAATAATAAAAGAATAGAACTTAAAATTCTTTAAATAAGATTAGAAAAATCCAGAGAAATTATATTCTCTGGATTTTTTTTTAATTTAAAAGCTAACATTGATAAAAGCAACAATTATAATTTACATATTGTACTTACCTTAAGCTTTAGTACTTTTGTTTTATATGTTTTTGTAAAAACCTCTAATACTATATTATTTTTTGAATTCTAAAATTTTATTTACATTTTTTAAACTGGTTCTTTTTTTATTCACCATTAATTTGTGTGCACAAAAAACAAGTGAAAATAAATATTTAAGATACTTAGATTCTGCTAGCAACAGAATTGATAATTACCCTAAAATTGCAGACAAATTTTTAGATTCTATAACAAAACCCTTAGAAGAAAAAATTGATAATAGAATTGCAGAATACTATCATTTAAAAGCTGTTGTTAGTAGCCATTTAAAAAGACAGGCAGAAACATATCATTACAATATTCTTGCTTTAAAGTATGCTGAAAAAGAAGAAAATTATGATATGGCAGGTGCTTCTAGCATAGAATTATTTTACAACTTATACATTGTTAAAAAAGACACCTCTGCCTTAAGCTATCTTAAAAAAGCTAAAGAATTTTACACATTAGACGATAACAAACTTGGGCTTATAGATGTAATGCAAATGAAGGCTTTTATAGAGTTTCATCATAATAACTATAAAAAAAGCAACAATTTAATTTTACCAAAACTAGAATATTATAAATCTGTTAAAGAAGATTCATTTTATTATATGTACGCTTTATTTATGCTTTCTTCTAATTATATACATTTAAATGATGATATTAATAGGAGAAAATTTATTAAAGAATTTAAAGGATTAGAGAAAGACACTACAATTTCACCAATGTTGTACAAAATACATGAAGTTACCTTAGACATATGCATGCAACACCTTCATTTTGATAGAAAACAATTAGATTCCACATTATTCTACTTAAAAAAGGTTGATAGGTTGCATGAGTTTATGAATAACTCTGACAAAGAACAACATTTTGAAAATTACGTTGCTTATTATAATGCTTTAGATGATTATAAAAATGAAAATAATTATATTGATTCGCTTAAGTTTTTAAACGAAAATTTAATTCATGATAATATAGATGCTAGTTACAGAATTAACGAATCTCTTTTAGAAACCTCAGAAATATTAGAAATTGAAACTCAAAAGAAATATTTAAATAGAATTTGGATAATTTGCTTAGTTTCTTTGCTAATTGGTGGAATTATTTTTGTTTTTATCAAATACAAAAGCATAAAAAAGATTATCAATGATTTTACAAAACGAACTAAAGATTACTCTTTTCTTCAAAATAATCACGAAAAATTAAAAGTAAAGGTTATTGGCTTAGAAAACTATATTGTAGATTTAAAAAAAGAAGTTAAAACTATTTCTTCAATTACAAACATAGACAAACAAAGAGATAAAATTAAAGAACTTCACAAAGAAATTCATCATAGCACTTCTATTTTACTAGTTAAAGGAGAAGATCATCTAGACTTAATAAACGATCTTAATGTAGATTTTTTCAATCAGATTTCTACAAAGCATCCAGAGCTAAATTCTTCAGAAATAATTATTTGTTACTATTTATTTATGGGATTTAAAAATAAAGAAATTGGTACGTTTATAAAGAATTCTATTAGATCTGTTGAAGGTAAAAGGTATAGAATTACAAACAAATTAAACCTTAAAGATAAAGGTTATAATTTGGTAGATTATTTACAAGAAAACTTTAAACAAACACTTTCTACTTTGGTTTAATTAAAAAATTAAAACGAGTTATTTTGGTACTAAATCGCAATACCAAAAACTGGTATCATGTGCTGTTTCTTCTTTTTTAGATTGATGACAATTATCATCTTCATTATCGTGTAAAGTGTAAGATTTAAGTATTTTTTCACCAATAGAATATTCTACTTTATTTTTAAAAATTGGTCCGTCAAAAACAAAAGTATGAAATTCTCCATTTTCTCCACAAACATCTACATTATCTGGTAGATCTTTAATAAATTGTTGGTCTATAATTCTACCAACAAACTCCTCTCCTAATAGTTTTGCGTTTACACAAACTGTAATTGCCTTAAAACCTAAATCTAAAAATTCTTGTAATACTTCTTTTGTATCTTTTTTCCAAAGCGGATATACACCTTTAATGCCTACCTCTTTTAGTTTAGAATCTCTATAAGTTCTTAAATCTTCTAAAAAAATATCACCAAAAATTGTATGTGTATATTTTTCTTTTAAAAGAGAATCCATAGATTCTTTCATAATTTCGGCATACAAATCCATAGTAACATCTGCAGGAAACTCTATTGTTTTTAAATTAATACCAATAGATGCTACTTGTTTAAATAAAAGTTCATTTCTAAGACCATGCATAGAAACTCTATTAAAATCTTTATTAATTGTTGTAACTAATAAATCTAAATTATAATCAGAATTTTGCAAAACTTTATAAAGAGCCAATGCAGAATCTTTACCTGAGCTCCAATTAAAATAGGTTTTTTTCATAAGAATTATTTGTATAAAAAAATCCTACAAAAAGTAGGATTTTAATATTTATTTTCTTTTTTGATGTAAAGGAATTGGCTTTTCTACTTTAGTAACAGGAGTACCATATAAATCGTAATCTCCAGCTTCATGAATTTTTATATCTATAAACTCACCAATTTTTATGTAATGTTCTTTTGCATCTACAATAACATCATTATCAACATCTGGCGAATCAGATTCTGTTCTTCCGTAGAAAAATTCTCCGTCTTTTCTATCGAATAAACATCTAAATGTTTTTCCTATTTTTTCTTGATTCAATTCCCAAGAAATTTGAGATTGAACTTCCATAATTTCATTTACTCTTTTAAACTTTACTTCTGCAGGTACATCATCCTCTAAAACATATGCCCCAGTATTTTCTTCATGAGAATATTCAAAAGCACCTAGACGTTCAAAACGCATTTCTTCTACCCAGTCTTTTAATTCTTGAAACATTTCTTCTGTTTCTCCAGGATACCCAACAATTAAAGTAGTTCTAATTGCCATTTCTGGCACAGCTTCTCTAAATTTGTGAATTAACGCAGTTGTTTTTTCATGCGTTGTACCACGTTTCATAGACTTTAAAAGCTCTGTATTTATGTGTTGTAAAGGAATATCTAAATAGTTACAAACTTTTGGTTCACGTTTCATTACTTCTAAAACGTCCATAGGAAAACCTGTAGGAAATGCATAATGCATTCTAATCCATTCAATTCCGTCTACTTTTGCAAGCGCTTCTAATAAATCTGCTAATGCACGTTTTTTATAAATATCTAACCCATAATACGTTAAATCTTGTGCAATTAACATTACTTCTTTAATTCCTTTTTCTGCTAATTTTGTAGCTTCTGTAACAATATCTTCTATTGGTGTAGAAACATGTTTTCCTCTCATTAAAGGAATTGCGCAAAAAGAACAAGGTCTATCACAACCTTCAGCAATTTTTAAATATGCATAATGTTTTGGTGTTGTTGTTAAACGCTCTCCAATTAATTCATGCTTATAATCTGCTTCTAAAACCTTTAATAAATTAGGTAAATCATGCGTACCAAAGTATTGATCTACATTAGGAATCTGTTCTTCTAAATCTGGCTTATAACGTTCACTTAAACATCCAGAAACAAAAACTTTATCAATTTCTCCTGCTTCTTTTCTGTTTGCATAATGCAAAATGGTATCTATAGATTCTTCTTTTGCTTTTCCAATAAAACCACAAGTGTTAATAACTACAATATTTCCATCATCATTTACATCTTCATGAACCACATCTTTTCCATTGGCTTTTAACTGTCCCATTAACACTTCACTATCATAAATATTCTTAGAACATCCTAAAGTAACAACGTTAATTTTATTTTTCTTTATGGTTTTTGTACGCATATTTGTAGCTTTTCGCCTTTAGCTAATTGCTTTGGGCTGTATATCTTAATTAAATTTTTGTTTCAATTTATTAAAAATTAAAACGAGTGCAAAAATAGTGCTTTTAAAATGATTAAAAATTATTTTCTATTGATAGTTTTTAGGCATTTTTCTAACTTTTGTTAATTGCTCAAAAGAATAACCTATTTCTAGTAATTTTCTTTCAGAAAAAGGCATTCCTATAAAAGTTAAACTTACAGGTTCTCCAGATTTTTTATATCCCATAGGAACTGTTAATGTTGGGTATTTAGCTACTGCTGCAATACCAGAATGATAATTATTAATAGACAAAATTGCATCTAAATTTTCTTCATTTAAAGCTTGTAAAAATTTTCTACCTTCAGCTTCTAAAGTGTTCTTAATAACTGCTAATTCTTTTTTAGTTGTTTTATCATTAACAATTCCATCAAACAATTGTTGCCCATAAGGTGCTCTTAAAACAGAATCTTGTAAATTGAATAATGTAACTTCTTCTACAGATTTTATAGAAATTTCTTTATCTGCGTTATTTTTTAAATATTTAGGCAAATCGTATTTCATGTCTATGTTTAATAAAGTTACAAAACCATTAAAATTAATTTCTGGTGGTGTAATTTCAACTATCTCTACACCAACTTTTTTAAACCTTTCTATAGTTGAAGCATAAATAGAATCTGATAATAAAGATTTTATAACACCTAACTTCTTACCTTCAAATTTATTTTTAAATCCGTTTTGAAAATAATCTTCTTCTATTTTTTTTGAAGCAACGTCTTTTTTATCAAAACCTAGCATTGCATTCATAAAAATTGCATTGTCAATTACGTTTTTAGTCATTGGTCCTGGCGTGTCTAAAGTAGAAGAAATTGGCACAATACCTGTTCTACTTAAAACACCAATTGTAGGTTTTAAACCTACAACAGAGTTTAAACTAGAAGGAGATGTAATAGAACCAGCTGTTTCTGTACCCACAGCTGCAACAGCAAAATTTGCAGCAACTGTTACACCACTTCCAGCAGAACTTCCTCCTGTTTCAAATTCTCCTCTACCATAAGGGTTTAAAGTTTGCCCACCAATTGCAGAATACCCCAAAGGGCAACCAGAACAGAAAAAATAAGCCCATTCACTTAAATTTACTTTTCCTAAAATTAAAGCGCCATTTTCTTTAAGCTTTTTTACAATAAAAGCATCTTCTATATTTTTGTTTTCTGCCAAAGCAATTGCACCAGCTGTTGTTGGCATATTATTGGTGTTAATATTGTCTTTTAATAGAATTGGCATTCCGTAAATAGAAAATTCAGAAACCTCTTTTTCTTGTTTATCCTTTGCTCTTGCTTCATTTATAATATTAGGATTTAAACTAATAATACTATTTAAAGATTTTGTAGAATCGCTTTCAAATTTTCTAATTCTATATAAATAAAAAAGTGACAATTTTTCATAAGAAAGTTTTCCTTCTTTAATATTATTTTGAATTGTAGGAATATCTTGCTCTAGAACTAATGGTTTTAAATCTTCATAATTTTCTTCAGTAAAATATTCTAAATCTTTTTCAAAAGGTTTAAAAACTGTATTCATGTCTAAATATTTAGATTGAAACAATTTAAACTTCATTCTGTTATTTTTATGATTTTGTTGTTCTACTAAAGCAGCAGTTTCATTGTATTTTTTAAAAATAACATTTGGTTGTTTTTCTTTATTTGTTTGACAGCCAATAAAAAAAGAAGTAAATAAAATTAAAAGTAAAAATTTTCTCATGATAATTGTTTAATTTACCAAAGATAGTATTTTAAACCTTTTTATATTTGAGTGGTCTAAAAACAAACCTTATTAGATGAAAAATCTTCTTCTTTTAGCATTATTTATGCTTATTATTTCTTGTTCAAAAGAAAGCTTAGAAATTAATACAGATAAACCTACAGATGAAAATTTATATTTTCCTCCTAAAAATTCTAATATTTGGGAAACAGAATCTTTACAAGATTTGAATTGGAATGAAAATGAATTTCCTAATTTATTAGACTTTTTAGATGAAAAGAATACTAAAGGTTTTATAATACTTTACAATGGTAAAATTGTAGTTGAAAACTACTTCAATAATCATAGCGCTACTTCTAGTTGGTATTGGGCTAGTGCTGGTAAAACTCTAACAGCAACTATTTCTGGAATTGCACAAGATGAGGGTTTCATAAACATTAATGATAAAGTTTCTAATTATTTAGGCACAAATTGGACTAGTATTCCTTTAGAGAAAGAAAATTTAATTACTTGTAAAAATCTTCTTTCTATGACTTCTGGTTTAGATGATACTTTAGGCGAAGACGTTTCTATTTCTAACTTAAAATACTCTGCAGATGCAGGAGAACGTTGGGCTTACCATAATGTATATGTAAAAATGCAAGACGTAGTTGCTAGTGCTACAAATACTACCTGGCAAAATTACTTTGAAAGCCGCTTAAAAGATAAAATAGGAATGTCTGGCTCTTGGGCTAACGTGAATGATTTAAGTATTTATTTAAGTAATACAAGAAGTATGGCACGCTTTGGCTTACTAATTTCAGCAAACGGAAAATGGGAAAATAACCAGATAATTTCTGAAGATTTTATTACTGAAGCCACAAATACTTCTCAAGAAATTAATGAAGCTTATGGTTATTTATGGTGGTTAAACGGAAAATCCTCATACCATTTACCACAAAGTCAAAATAAATTTATAGGCAAATTAATACCAAATGCACCTAATGATATGTATTGTGCATTGGGAAAAAATGATCAAAAAATTTACATAGTACCTAGTAAAAAACTAGTGATAATTAGAATGGGAGAGTCTGCTGATAATTCTAACTTTGCATTATCTAATTTTGATAATGAACTATGGGAGAAGATAAACCTTTTAATAAATTGAAAAAACAATTTAAGAGAATGAATAAGTACATAATCATTTTATTTTTAACTTTAATCTCTTGCAAAGAAGAGCCTAAAAAGGTAAATAAAAATGAAAAAAATAAACATAAGATTACGCAAACTTCAGATTACAGTTTAATTAAAACTCAAAATTCAAAAGGCTTATTAATTCTGTTTCCTTGCTTTCCTTGTGATTCAAAAAACACCTTATCAGAGTTTAAAATTAAAGAAATTAGCGTAAAAAATGGCATTTCTATTTTAGCCATGAATTTAAACAAGCTACTATATTTAAAGCAAACAGAAAAACAAGAATTAGCAGAAAAATTATCTAAAATAATACAAGAGAACAATCTTTCTAAAGAAAACATATTTATTGGCGGTTTCTCTAGTGGTGGTAATGTTAGCTTATTAATTAGCGATTATCTAGTGAGAAATAAAAGTTTAATTAAACCTAAAGGTGTTTTTATTGTAGATTCACCTATAGATCTTTTAGCACTATACAAAACATCAAAAAAGAATTTAAAAAGAAATTTTTCAGAAGTTTCTGTACAAGAATCTAAATGGATTGTAAAAATGTTAGAAAATGAATTTGGAAATCCTAAAAATGGAATTTCAAAATATGAAAAAAATGCGCCTTACACATCCGAAAGTAAGAATATAGATAATTTAAAAGGTTTAGAGAAATTAAAAATAAGACTCTACACAGAACCAGATTTGGAATGGTGGGGAAAACAACGAAGAAATAATCTAGAAGATTTAAATGCCTATTACATTCAAGACTTATCTAAAAAGTTGGAAATTGAATTTGGAAGTAATAATATTGAATTAATAAACACACAAAATAGAGGTTATAGAGCAAATGGAGAAAGACACCCTCATTCTTGGTCTATAGTAGATGAAAAAGACTTAATAAGTTGGATTTTAGAATAAAATTCTATTGCAAACAAAATTAGCTAACTATTAATTATAAAAAACTCCTTTCACAAAATGCAAAAGGAGTTTTTTTATTTAATAATTTCTTTATCTATTTAAAAAAAGAATCTACAAACTCATGTTTATTAAAAACTTGTAAATCATCTATACCTTCTCCTACTCCAATATATTTTACAGGAATTTTAAATTGATCTGAAATACCAATTACAACTCCACCTTTTGCTGTACCATCTAATTTAGTTACCGCTAAAGAAGTAACTTCTGTTGCTAAAGTAAACTGTTTTGCTTGTTCAAAAGCATTTTGCCCCGTAGAACCATCTAATACTAATAAAACGTCATGTGGTGCTTCTCCAACAACTTTTTGCATTACACGTTTTATCTTAGTTAATTCATTCATTAAATTAACCTTATTATGTAACCTACCTGCTGTATCTATAATTACAACATCTGCATTTTGTTTTACAGCAGAAGTTAATGTATCAAAAGCAACAGAAGCTGGGTCAGAACCCATTTCCTGACGAATAATAGGTACATTTGTTCTATCTGCCCAAACCTGTAATTGATCTATTGCAGCAGCTCTAAATGTATCTGCAGCACCTAAAACAACATTTAAACCTTGTTTTTTAAACTGACTAGCTAATTTACCTATAGTTGTAGTTTTACCTACTCCATTTACACCAACAACCATTAATACATAAGGCATTTTATTTCCTTCTTTGTTATTGGGTATTTTTGGAATTGTAAATTCAGTTTCATTACCAAGATTAGTTTCAGATAATAAACTAGCAATTTCTTCTCTAAGAATTTTATTTAGTTCATCTGTACCAACATATTTATCTTTGGCAACTCTTTCTTCTATTCTATTAATAATTTTTAAAGTAGTGTTTACACCAACATCAGATGCAACTAAAACCTCTTCTAGATTATCTAAAACAGCATCATCTACTTTAGATTTTCCTGCAACTGCTTTAGAAAGCTTATCAAAAAAATTAGTTTTTGTTTTTTCTAATCCTTTGTCTAATGTTTCTTTTTTTTCTTTTGAAAATATTTTTTTAAAAAAACTCATTTTTATATTTTATTCGATACAAAGAATACGTTAAAAAACGTGCCATTTGTTGGGTTTGGTCAAATTGTCACTTAAAAAGCCTTGTGCGTTAGCGATAGAGGCTTTGTTGAAGCTCCTTGAAAAGAGCGACTGCCGAAAGCGCGACCTTTTTAGGTAACGCTCAAAAATACAAAATAATAAAGCACAAAAAAAACTACTTTCTAAAAACAGAAAGTAGTTTATATATTTTATTTGGTAAATATTACTTTTTAGCTAAAAAAGCATCTACCTTAGAAGGATCCATAATTGATTCTACAAAAGTGTAAGCTCCTGTTTTTGGAGATTTTACCATTTTTATAGCTTTACTTAATCTTTTTGAAGATGTTTGTAAAGATGCTACCGTTTTCTTTGCCATTGTCTAAATGTTTTTTATCTATGTGCTCTGTTCTGAGTTCTAGATATGTTAATTATTTAATTTCTTTGTGAACAGTCATTTTATTTAAGATAGAGTTAAATTTCTTAATCTCCATTCTATCAGGACTGTTTTTCTTGTTCTTAGTTGTAATGTATCTAGAAGTACCTGGCTTACCAGTTGCTTTATGCTCTGTACATTCTAATATTACTTGAACTCTGTTACCTTTTTTTGCCATCTCTGTATAATTTTAATCTGCTTGACCTTATTTAGTTAAAAAACCGTTAGCTCTCGCTTCTTTTATAACTGCAGAAATTCCTTTCTTGTTAATATTTTTTAAAGCAGATGCAGATACTTTTAAAGTAATCCATTTATCTTCTTCTGGAATGTAAAAACGCTTGGTCATTAGATTAGCGTCAAACTTTCTCTTAGTTCTATTCAAAGCGTGAGAAACGTTATTCCCAACCATTGCTTTTTTACCTGTTAATTCACAAACTCTAGACATCTTTTCGACAGTTTTATTAGTGTTATCTCTAAACGAGGTGCAAATTTACAAATAATTCTAATTGTGAACAAAGGAAATCAACAAATTTTTAAATAATTTCTTTTTGTAGAATCTCTAAAGCCTTACTTACAGTTCTATTTATTACCTTTTCTCTTGGCTGACCAAAATCAAATTCTTGCACAACCTCCTTATTATCAGAAACAAACGCAATACAAACAACACCTACACTTTTATCTGTATCATCTGTTGTTGGTCCTGCATTACCCGTTACTGCAATTGCATAATTTGTATTTAATTTTATTTTGGCACCTTTTGCCATTTCTAAAGCAACTTCTTTACTTACAATTGTATGCTTTTTAATAGTTTCTAAAGAAACATCTAATAAATCATTTTTAGTTTCTGCAGAATAGGCTACAATGCTTCCTTTATAATAGGCAGATGAACCAGCAACAGAAACTAACGTTGCAGCAATTTTACCACCAGTTAAGCTTTCTGCAGTTGCAATTGTCTTATTTTGTTTCTTTAACAAAGCTCCTACTCTTTTTTCTAAAGAGCTATCGTCATCTAAACCTGTAATAAATTCTGGTATTAATTTATAAACAGCGTCAATCTTATCGTTTAACTCTTTTTCAAGAATTTCTTTATTTTCTCCAATAGCAGACAAACGCAAGCGTACTTTACCAAATGAAGGTAAATAAGCTAATTTTATATAAGGTGGTAAATTGTTTTCAAAATCTTCTAATGTTTCTGCAATTGTACTTTCTCCTGCACCATAAGTCATAATTGTTTTATGAATTATAAAGGGTAATTTAAATTGCTTTTGAATTCTTGGTAAAACTTCATTGGTAATTAAACCTTTCATTTCATAAGGAACTCCTGGAAGTGACACAAAGACAGTTTCTTTTTCATAAAACCACATTCCTGGTGCTGTACCAAAAGTATTCATTAATAATGTAGCTTTTGAAGGTAATTGCGCTTGTGTTCTTTGAATCACTTTAAAAGGATGATTTATCTTTTTAAACAAAGCCTTTATATGATCTACTACTTTAGGATATTCTATAAGTTTATCGTCTTTAAAAAACTCTGCAATTGTTTTTTTTGTGATATCATCTTTTGTTGGCCCTAAACCTCCTGTAATAATAACGATATCTACTCTTTCTTGCGCCTCTTTAAATGCGTTTAAAATATGTTGTTTATCATCTTGAATAGAAGTTATTTGATATACTGAAACACCTATTTTATTTAATTGTTGACCAATCCATTGTGAATTTGTATCTACAATCTGACCAATTAAGATCTCGTCTCCTATAGTAATTATTTCTGCTTTCATTTATTTATTTTCTGTTTTACTAGATCTTATTACGTCCAATTTCATCAATTTCTGAAGTCTTTGATTGATTTTTTTCTAATCTTTTTTTCAGAAATAAAAAAATAACATAAGAAATACAAATGCTTAAAATTATTGAAAGGTTTTTATGAAAATTAAATTGCTGATTTATTTTAAAGTTTGTTAAAGAACCATAAACTAATAAATAACTTATTCTTACAAATACACAAATAAAGAAACCAAGACAAAAATAGATGATCTCATTTTTTTGAAATCTTTTAGCCAAGTAAAAAAAACATATTCCAATAAATATGGATATTAAAATTTGTAGAACAAGATTAATCAACTTTACTTCACTCTAATATTAAACGCTTCTTTTCCTTCTAAGATACCTTTTAAATTATCATTTTCTACAACTTTACCAACTCCTGCTGGTGTTCCTGTAAAAATAATATCTCCTTTTTTTAAGGTGAAATATTGAGAAACATAAGAAATTAATTCGTCTGTTTTCCACAACATTGCATTCGTATTTCCATCTTGAACAAGTTCATCATTTTTAAATAATTGAAACTTTAAGTTCTCTAAATCGAATTCTTCTTTTGGATAAAATTCTCCAACAACAGCACTTCCATCAAAAGCTTTTGCTTTTTCCCAAGGCAAACCTTTTTCCTTACATTTTGCTTGCACATCTCTTGCTGTAAAATCGATACCTAAACCAACTTCATCATAATATTTATGAGCAAATTTTGCGTCTATATGTTTTCCTACTTTATTAATCTTTACTAAAACCTCTACTTCATAATGAACATCATCTGAAAAAGGCGGGATAAAAAACGGATTTTTTCTTGGTAAAATTGCTGAATCTGGCTTTAAAAAAACAACAGGGTTTTCTGGTCTTTCATTCGCTAATTCTTCTATATGCTTTGCGTAATTGCGCCCAATACAAATTATTTTCATATTCAATTATGAATTTTCAGTTAATTTATTCTCCAGCTTCTGGAAATACAATTGCTCTGTTTCCTGAAACTATAATTTGATTATTTAAATGATTTTTAACTGCGCTGGCTAAAACTAATTTTTCTATATCTGCACCAATCCTTTTTAAAGTTTTTGGTGTACTTTCATGAGTTACAGGCTTAACATCTTGCTCTATTATTGGACCTTCATCTAAATCTTCTGTAGCGTAATGTGCAGTTGCTCCTATTAACTTTACTCCTCTCTCATAAGCTTTTTTATAAGGATTTGCTCCTTGAAAAGCTGGTAAAAAAGAATGATGAATATTAATAATACGCTCTGGATAATGGTTTATAAATTCTGAAGACAAAATCTGCATATATCTAGCCATAATTACTAAATCTACATTATTAGAATCTAACAAACTCATTACTTGCGATTCTTGTTCTAATTTTGTTTCTTTTGTAACCGGTAAATAATAAAAAGGAACATCAAACATTTCTGCAATGTATCTTAACTTATCATGATTACTAATAATCATTTTTACATTACAATCTAATCTTCCTTCTTTTGCACGCTCTAACAAATCATATAAATTATGACTTGTGTGGGAAACCATAATTGCTACATTTTGTTTTTTATCGCCGTAGTTTACAGACCAATTAAACTGTAAAGGTTTTGCCAACTTTAAAAAGTTTTTTTCTAAATCTTCTTTAGAAATTACGGTTCCATCTGCATTTAAACGAACTCTCATAAAATAAGTGTCTTCTATAGAATTAACATATTGCTGACAACTTAAAATATTGAAACCTTGTTCATAAAAAAAACTGGTTATTTTTGCTACCAATCCTTTTTGATCTGGACATTTTATTAAAAAAGTAACTATTTGTGATTTCATTATTATATTATTGAGGTTTTGACTGTACAAAACCAGATAACTGATACTGCTTATTATAAACTACTAATAAACTGCAATCTATGGAATCCATTTTTTAGGAAAATTTGGCTTTCTTTTTTCAAGAAAAGCATCTCTTCCTTCTTTTGCTTCTTCTGTCATGTAAGCTAAACGAGTAGCTTCACCTGCAAAAACTTGCTGACCAACCATACCATCGTCCGTTAAATTCATAGCAAATTTTAACATTTTTATAGAAGTAGGACTTTTCTCTAATATTTCTTGTGCCCATTCATAAGCAGTAGATTCTAACTCTTCATGAGGTATAACAGCATTTACCATTCCCATTTCATAAGCTTCTTGTGCAGAATAATTTCTTCCTAAAAAGAAAATTTCTCTCGCTCTTTTTTGTCCAACCATTTTAGCCAAGTATGCAGAACCATAACCACCATCAAAAGAAGTTACATCTGCATCTGTTTGTTTAAAAATAGCGTGTTCTTTAGAAGCTAAAGTTAAATCGCAAACAACATGTAAACTATGGCCACCACCAACTGCCCAACCAGGAACAACACAGATAACTGCTTTTGGCATAAACCTAATTAATCTTTGAACTTCTAAAATATTTAATCTATGGTAACCATCTTCACCAACATAACCTTGGTGTCCTCTTGCTTTTTGATCTCCACCAGAACAAAAAGAATAAACACCATCTTTAGTACTTGGTCCTTCTGCAGAAAGTAACACAACACCTATGTTTACATCTTCTCCAGCATCATAAAAAGCATCGTATAATTCTTTAGTTGTTTTTGGTCTAAATGCATTTCTAACATTTGGCCTATTAAATGCTATTCTAGCAACTCCATTACATTTTTTGTACGTAATATCTTCGTACTCTTTAACAGTTTTCCACTCGGGTTGTATCATATTTTTGTATTTTAGACGTTCTAAAAGAGAACAAAACATTCTTGTTTACAAAAATAAACATTCTAAATGATGATTAAGAAATCGCTTCCATTAATATTCTTATTTTTTTCACTTTGTGGTTTTTCACAATCAATTGTAAAAAAAACAATTAACTCAGATTATGTAGATGACAAAAGAGAAATAAAAATATATCTTCCTGAAGGTTATGATGAAAAGGAAGAAAAAAATTATCCTTTAGCAATTGTTTTAGACGCAGAGTATTTATTTGACGCTTATGTTGGTAATTCTGTATTATTTGCCGCTAATGATAAAGCTCCTAAACAAATTATTGTTGGTATTAAAATGGCAAAAACAAGAAAAAAAGACACCTATTTCAACATAAATAACGGAAGACTAACAGCAGATAATAAGAAATTTTATCAATTTTTAAAAAATGAAGTTATTTTTGAAATAGAAAGCAACTACAAAACCTCTCCTTTTATTTCAATTGTTGGTGAAGGAACTTCTGCAAACCTTATTACTTCTTTTTTAGGTGAACAAACACAAATAATTAACTCTTACATCTGTATAAATCCTACTTTTTCTGATTTTATTGGTGAACAATTGCAAGACTACAATTTACCTAAATTAGAAAAAGAAGATAATACTTTCTATTTTTATACGAACAACTCTAACACATTCTCAGACGCAAAACAAACTAGAATTGGAGAATTACAAAAAGGACTTGCTAGTTTAGAGCTTAAAAAATTTAATATAATTAATGATACTATAAAAACCACAAGTAGTGTTTCTGCCATTGGCGAAGCAATTCCAAGAGCAATTACTAAGGTTTTTGATATTTATTCTGCTATTTCTAAAGAAGAATTTGATAATAAGGTTAAAGATTTATCTCCTATAGATGCTATTTCTTATTTAGAAAATAAATACTTAGATATAGAATTTTTATTTGGAAGTAATTTAGGCATTAGAGAGCAAGATATTTTTGCTGTAGAAAAAATAATCATTGAAAAAGAAAACGGAGATCAGTTATTAAATTTTGGTAAAATGATTTTAAAACTCTTCCCTTCTTCTCCTTTAGGAGACTATTATATTGGACGTTATTATGAGGAAGGAAAAAACATTAAAAAAGCATTAAAATACTATAAAATTGGTTACGGAAAAATGGATCCTGCAGATCCTAATGCAGATGCTTTTTACGAAAACATATTAAGGTTAGGCGGTAGATAAGAGATAACATTGCAAACAAAACAAAAAAAGCTCTTAAAACAATTTCTAACTAAATAGAAAATTGTTTTAAGAGCTTTTATATTTTAAAGCAAAAGAATTTAAAATTATTTTACCAATTCTATTCTATCTTCTTTTATTACAATTAGTTTTTGCTTGTACAAATTACCAACTGCTTTTTTAAATGCTTTTTTACTCATTTTCATATGAAAACGAATAGAATCTGGAGAACTTTTATCTGTTAATAATAAAAAACCTTCTCTACTATCTTTTAATTTAGCTAATACTTTGTCTACGTCAGAATCTATTACATTTCTAAAACCTTGTGGACGAAGCGAAACATCTATTTTTCCATCTTCACGAATTTGTTTTATATAACCAACAACTTCCATATTCTCTTCTAACTCCTGAAAAACTTCACTTCTAAAAAGTAAACCATCAAATTCTTCATTAATTAAAACAGTATAACCTAAACCTGTTTCAGTTTCTATTACCAAGTTTACTTTATCACCTTCTTTTAGGTACATGTCTACCTCTTCAGAATTATTTTCGTCTTCTTGTAAATTCTCTTCTCCTTCGTATAAATCTTCTTGTGACTCCATTATTGTATATATTTAAAATATTCTTTTAAAATTAAATCATTTTCTTCACTTGGCGTAAAGATTTCTAATATTTTTGGTTTTTCTGTTGTTTCATAAAAACCAATTAACTGCTCTTTTACTGCTACTGTAGAGTCTGCTTTTAAATAATCAAAATCAAACATTTTACACAAATGTTCTGCAGTTAAACTATGTGGTGTTTCAAAATACTTAGTCGCGTTTGTAGATTTTGGTCCAGGAATAATTTTAAAAATACCTCCACCAGAATTATTTATTAAAATTATTCTAAAATCCTTAGGTATATTAAGGTTCCATAACGCATTACTATCGTAGAAAAAACTTAAATCTCCCGTTATAAAAACAGTTTGTTTTTTTGAAGCAAAAGCAGCTCCTATTGCTGTACTAGTACTTCCATCAATTCCACTTGTTCCTCTGTTGCAAAAAATATCTATTGTTTTTTTTACGCTAAATAATTGTGCATATCTAATTATAGAGCTGTTGCTTATTTGCAACTGACAATTACCTTTTACACTTTCTAAAACTTGCTCAAAAACCTTAAAATCAGAATGTTTAGTTTCTGCTAAAAATTGTTGATGTTTCTCTCTTTTAGCATCTCTAATTTTTAACCATTTTGGTTGGTAATTGCTTTCTTTTTTTATTATTGAAGTATTAAATTTTGAGAAAAAATCTACTGGTTTTATTTGTATAAATTCAGACAAACAGAAAAAAGTATTTGTCGCTTTTTTCTCATCAATATTCCAATGATGTTTTGGTTGATAATTTCTTAAAAATTGTTTTACTTTTTTAGAAACAATCATTCCCCCAAAAGTTATTAAAACATCTGGTTGTAATTCCCTAAACTGTGGTTCATCTAAAGAAAAAATTAATTGATCTATAGAATCTATGGCTTTATAATGGTGTAAGTTTGAAGTAGTTTCTGTTAAAATTAAAACAGCATCATCTTCTGCATACAAATCTATTAATTCGTGTAATTCTTCATCAGGATAGTTAACACCTACTAAAATCATTTTCTTTTCAGCAGCATTCCAAATTTCAGATAACCCAATATAATCTATATGAGAATTATCTAATGAACTCATGGAAATGTGAGGAAAATTAAAAGTTTCTAATTCATTTACGGTTTCATACAAAGGCTCATCAAAAGGAACATTAATATGCACAGGTCCTTTTTTAGAAACTGCTATTTGTAAAGCTTCACCAATTAACTGAGAATTTCTTGTTTTAAACTTTTCGTTTTCTATTAAATTAGCAGAAAATAATATATGATTTTCAAACACGTTTTCTTGACGAATCGTTTGTCCATCACCAATATCTATTAAATGTTTTGGTCTGTCCGCAGAAATTACAACTAACGGAATGTTACTATAAAAAGCTTCTGCAATTGCAGGATAATAATTTAACAAAGCAGAACCTGAAGTACAAATAATTGCAACCGGTTTTTGAGTTTGTTGCGCAATACCCAAAGCAAAAAAGGCAGCACAACGCTCATCTACCACACTTAATGTTTCTATTTCTGGATGATTAGAAAAACCAACCGTTAAAGGAGCATTACGTGAACCAGGAGATATAACAACCGTACCAATATTAAATTGATGACAAGCTGAAATTACAATTTGTGCGAGTTCTTTTTTTGGATACATATCTTAGATTGCAAAGATACAAAGTTTGTAAGTTACAGCAGTAAAATGTTTCATTATTAAGGCAAATTATAGAGAAGAAAAAAGCCAGAAATTTAAAAAAGAAGTATCTTAATTAAATTTCTGACTTAATTTTACTTAAACCAACAAGTGTTGCTTAGTTTCCTTTTTTGTAATCTTCTAAAAACTTAGCTAAACCACTGTCTGTTAAAGGGTGTTTTAACAAACCTTCAATTGCACTTAAAGGTCCAGTCATTACATCAGATCCTAATTTTGCACAGTTAATAATGTGCATTGTATTACGCACAGAAGCTGCTAAAATTTGAGTTTCAAAACCATAATTATCATAGATTAAACGAATCTCAGAAATTAAGTTCATTCCGTCTGTAGAAATATCATCTAAACGCCCAATAAACGGAGAAACATAAGTTGCACCTGCTTTTGCAGCCAATAAAGCTTGTCCTGCAGAAAAAACCAACGTTACATTCGTTTTAATTCCTTTAGAAGAAAAATATTTACACGCTTTTACACCGTCTTTTATCATTGGTAATTTTACTACAATCTGAGGATTTAAAGCAGCTAAAGCTTCACCTTCTCTTACCATTCCGTCAAAATCTGTAGAAATTACCTCAGCAGAAACATCACCTTCTACCAACTCACAAATTTCTTTGTAATGGTTAATAATGTTTGCTTCACCAGTAATACCTTCTTTAGCCATTAAAGATGGGTTCGTTGTTACACCATCTAAAATTCCTAAAGCTTGCGCTTCTTTAATTTGCTCTAAATTTGCAGTATCAATAAAAAATTTCATTTGTATTTATTTTAATATAGTTGTGTTTATTTTTTTGCGTTCGAGCGGGCTTTTCGCACTCGCTTTTTGTTCATTCTTCTCAAAAGAGCTCAAACAATTGCTTCAATCCCTAACGCAAAGATAAGTAGTTGCGTTTTATATCAAGAAGTCATGTGCAAACATTTTATTACTACTTATAAACAAAAAAAGAGTTATAATTATAACTTATAATGGTTCATTAATAGTTTCTCATACATTCTATCTGGTAAAATTCTCTTTAAAACAATAGAAAACTTCTCCATAAAACCACCAACTTTATAATGAATTTTGGGGTTTTTAGCATTTATAACTTTATAAACTGCTTTAGCCATTTCAATAGGATCCAGACCACCACTAACATGAGCATCCATTAAATCTAAGTTTGTTTGATAATTTTCTTTATATGCAGAATTCTCAAAAACGGGTGTATGATATCTTCCAGCTGCAATATTTGTAGCAAAATCTCCTGGTGCAACATTTACAACGTTAATTCCAAAAGGCTTTACTTCCATACTAATAGCTTCTGTAACAGTTTCAAGAGCTCCTTTAGTAGCAGAATATAAACCTCTAAAAGGTAAGCCCATATAACCTGCTATAGAAGTTACATTTATTATTGTTCCAGAATTTTGATTTCGCATTTGTGGCAAAACAGCTTTCATAACATCAATAGCACCAAATAAGTTTGTATTAAAAACACTTCTCATTTCATCTGTTGGTGTATCTTCTATAGGTCCTGTAATTCCCATACCTGCATTATTTATTAATACATCTAATTTGCCTTCTTTGTCTATAATAAACTTTATAGCTTTTTTAATTGTAATAACATCTAAAACGTCTAAAGCTATCAACTCAAAAGAAAAGTTTTCTAAATTTTTAGGATTTCTACTAGTACCATATACTTTATACCCTTTCTCAGATAAAAAAGTAGCAATAGATTTACCAATACCAGAAGACGCACCTGTAACTAAAATTACCTTACTCATAAATTTATATAGAATTCTTTAATAATTCTGCAAATATCTAAAAAGTAATTTTAGGAATCTAAGAAAACAGAAAAGTAAATAAGAGAATGAAGTTAAATAGAAAAAAGAGAAGTTTCTAGACGAAACTTTAGGGCATAAAAAATGGCAAGCTACCTACATCACACCGCTACAACCTAATACCTTTGCTGCGTTCCCGCCCTGGAGGATTCAAAGGGAGCTAGTTGTGTAGAACTTGCCGAGGCAAATTTACAACACATTTTTCTTTTGGCAATTAAAAAATTACAGTTTTTTTTGTAACATTTTTAAAATACTGAATACTAATCAATTGTTAAGATAGTTTATAAAAAATAAAACTATCTCAATGAAATGAATATATTTGTACAACTAACTAAATTTTAAAAAATGGAAAATCAAGCAAATAGTAAAAACACAATACTTAATTATGGTCTTTATTTAGGATTAGCAACCGTAATTATTTCTCTTATTAAATATGCAATGGGAAGCCTATATGTACAAGAATTTTATTCTGGTATAATTGGCCTTATTCTTATGATTGCTTTTGTTATATTAGGTATAAAAAAGTACAGAACAGACAATGGTGGTTTTATTTCTTTTGGTCAATCTGTAAAAATAGGTATTGGAGTTGCTATGGTAGCAGCAATTATTAATATTGTTTACCTTTTGTTATTGGTTAATTTTCTAGAACCAGACTTTGCTGTAAATTCTATTGAAGCTCAAAAAGTTATGATGGCAGATTCATTTGGAATGACAGAAGGACAAATTGAAGAAGCTACAAAAAACTCTTTAGAAAACTTTAATTTAAGTCTTCTTGGTGGTGTTTTAATTATTAATCTTTTTGTTGGAGGAATTGTTGCTCTAATTGCAGGTGCAATTATGAAAAAAACTGAAGAAGAAACATACTAATACAATAGTTTTAGATTCTATAAGTTCTAAAAATGAACTTAAAAAATTAAACTTAATATCAACTTATGGATATTTCGGTAGTTATACCACTTCTTAACGAAGAAGAATCTTTACAAGAATTACACGATTGGATTGCAAAAGTTATGCAATCCAATCGTTATTTATATGAAATAATTTTTATTGACGACGGAAGTACAGATACTTCTTGGAATGTTATTCAAAAATTATCTTCAGAAAACAAAGCTGTAAAAGGTATTCGTTTTCAAAAAAACTTTGGTAAATCTCAAGCTTTAGACGCAGGTTTTGAAATGGCAAAAGGAGCTGTAGTAATTACTATGGATGCTGATTTGCAAGACAACCCAGATGAAATACCAGAATTATATGATTTAATTATTAAAGAAGATTTCGACCTTATTTCTGGTTGGAAAAAGAAACGTTATGACAATGTTGTAACTAAAAATATACCTTCAAAACTATTTAATGCTGCTGCAAGAAAAACTTCAGGATTAAAATTACACGACTTTAATTGTGGCTTAAAAGCCTATAAAAACATTGTTATTAAAACGGTAAAAGTTAGCGGAGAAATGCATAGATACATTCCTGTTTTAGCTAAAAATGAAGGTTTTAATAAAATTGGTGAAAAAGTAGTACAACACCAAGCTAGAAAATATGGAATTACAAAATTTGGAATGGACAGATTTGTAAACGGTTTTCTAGATTTAATTACCATTTCATTTTTATCAAAATTTGGAAAAAGACCAATGCACTTTTTTGGTCTTTGGGGAACTTTTATGTTCTTATTTGGTACAACATCTGCTTTTTACATAGGTATTATAAAACTGTATAAAGTTTATAACGGTACTAAAACTATTTTAGTTACAGACAATCCTTGGTTTTATATTGCCCTTACCTCTATGGTTTTAGGAACCTTATTATTTTTAGCCGGTTTTATTGGCGAATTAATAATTAAGACCAAAGGCAACGAAAAACACTATTCAATAAAAGAAAAACTCAACTTCTAAAATGTATATTTGTACTTTAGAAGCATAAAATATTAAAAAATGAGCGAAATATTAGACAAAGCAAAACAGTGGTTATCTTCTACTTTTGATGCAGAAACTCAACAAGAAATTCAACAATTAATAACTTCAAATTCTCCTGATTTAGCAGATAGATTCTATAAAGACATGGAATTTGGAACTGGTGGAATGCGTGGTGTTATGGGAGCAGGTACAAACCGTATTAATAAATATACGTTAGGTAGAGCAACCCAAGGTTTGTCTAATTATTTAATAGAAAACGTAAAAAAAGAGCAACTAAAAGTTGTGATAGCTTACGACTGTAGACATAATAGTAAAAAGTTTGCTAAAATTGTTGCAGATGTTTTATCTGCAAATAATATTAAAGTATTTTTATTTGAAGATTTAAGAGCAACACCAGAATTATCTTTCGCTGTTCGTCATTTAGGTTGCGATGCAGGTATTGTTTTAACAGCTTCTCATAATCCGCCAGAGTACAATGGATATAAAGTATATTGGGCAGATGGTGGCCAAATTGTACCTCCACATGATGGTGGCATTATTGGTAATGTAAATTCTTTAGATTTTTCTGAAATAAAATTTAATGCAAATGAAAACTTAATTGAAACTATTGGTAAAGAAGTAGATGATGTTTTTATTGAAGAATCTGTAAAAAATGGTTCATTATCTGAGAAAATTGATAGAAAAAATTTAAAAATTGTTTTTACATCTTTACACGGAACATCTATAGTTTCTGTGCCAGATGCACTTGCAAAAGCTGGTTATACAGATGTACATATCGTTGAAGAACAAAGAGTACCAAATGGCGACTTTCCAACAGTAAAATCTCCAAATCCTGAAGAACCAGAAGCTCTAAAAATGGCTACAGAACTAGCTAATAAAATTGAAGCAGATATTGTTATTGGTACAGATCCTGATTGTGATAGATTAGGTGTAGCAGTAAGAGATACAAATGGTGACATGAAATTAATGAATGGAAACCAAACCATGGTTCTTATGACTGAATTTCTATTAAAAAAATGGAAAGATGAGGGTAAAATAAACGGAAGACAATTTGTAGGTTCTACTATTGTTTCTACAGAACTAGTAAACGAAGTTGCTAATAATTACGGTGTTGAAACTAAAGTTGGTTTAACTGGTTTTAAATGGATTGCCAAAATGGTTAGAGATTTTCCTGAGCAAGATTTTATTGGTGGTGGAGAAGAAAGTTTTGGTTACATGGTTGGTGATTTTGTAAGAGATAAAGATGCAGTTACAGCTACTCTTTTAGCTTGTGAAGTTGCCGCTTATGCAAAACAAAGTGGAAGCTCTTTTTATGAAGAATTATTAGCTATTTACCTTAGAAATAACTTCTACAAAGAACACCTAATTTCTATTACCAAAAAAGGAATGGATGGTGCTGCAGAAATTCAGCAAATGTTGAAAGAAATGCGTAACAATCCTTTAACTGAAATAGATGGAGAAAAAGTAGAATCTTTATCAGATTACCAAGCTTCTATAAAAACAAATATTATTACAGGTGAAGAAACTAAAATAGACTTACCTAAATCTAATGTTTTAATTTATCAAACAGCAAATGGAACAAGAATTGCTGCTAGACCTAGTGGTACAGAACCAAAAATTAAATTCTATTTTAGTGTAAATTCTTCTTTAGATTCTAAAGAAAATGCAGCAAGAATTGAATCTGAATTAGATGCTAAGATTCAAAGAATTATTAAAGAAATGAAACTGAATTAATGGGATATTTTAAAGATATTTTAAAATATGAGAAAAAGTATAGAAAATTTACAGTTTTAAACATTGTATTTAATATACTTTATGCAATATTTAATGTACTTTCTGTTTTAGCTTTTATACCAGTCTTAGGAATTCTTTTTAGTACAGAAAAAGAAATTATTGAAAAACCTACCTATGATGGAGTTCTTAAGATTGGTGAGTTTTTAAAAGATAGTTTTTACTACTTTATTTCAAATAAAATTGAAACAGAAGGAAATATAAAAACACTGGTATTTATTTGTCTTTTAGCAATTTCATTATTTTTTTTAAAAAATCTTTTTAGATACTTAGCTTCTTATGTTATTACCTTTTTAAGAACAGGTATTGTAAAAGATTTACGTGATAACTTGTATCATAAAATTGTAGAATTACCAATTTCTTATTTTTCAGAAAAAAGAAAAGGAGACATTATTGCACGTATGACTTCTGATGTGCAAGAGGTAGAAAATTCTATTTTAACTTCAATTGAAACTATTGTAAGAGAACCTTTAACTGTTATTATAGCAATATCAATTATGCTTTTTATGAGCGTAAAATTAACGCTATTTGTGTTTATTTTGTTACCAGTTTCTGGTTTTATAATTTCATCTATTAGTAAAAAGTTGAAAGCAAACTCTGTGAAGGCGCAAAAAGAAACAGGTAATTTTTTATCTTTTATAGAAGAAACATTAACAGGTTTAAGAATAATTAAAGGCTTTAATGCAGAAAGTGTAATTGCAAAAAAATTCAATAATTCTACTCTTAACTTTAAACAATTAATGACTAGTGTTATTCATAGACAAACATTAGCATCACCAATGAGTGAGTTTTTAGGTTCTGCTACAATAATAGCTATTCTTTGGTATGGTGGTACAGAAGTTTTATCAAATACAAGTTCTTTACAACCAGATGAGTTTATGGGGTACATCGTTTTGTTTTATACGGTTTTAAACCCAATAAAATTAATTACAACTACGTTTTACAACATTCAAAAAGGAGAAGCTTCTGCAGAAAGAATTATGACTGTTCTTAATACTGAAAATAGTATTAAAGACAAACCAAATGCACTTGTAAAAGAAGGTTTTAATGAGCAAATTAATTTTAATAACATTTCTTTTAAATATAAAGATGAATACGTATTAAAAGACTTTTCATTAACTATAAACAAAGGAGAAACCGTTGCTTTAGTTGGGCAATCTGGAAGTGGAAAATCTACATTAGCAAACCTTATAACTCGTTTTTACGATGTTAATAAAGGTGATGTACTTGTTGATGGAAATAATATAAAAGACGTTACAAAAAAGTCTTTAAGAGATTTAATGGGCATTGTTTCTCAAGATTCTATTTTATTTAATGACACAATAGCAAACAATATTAAATTAGGAACTCAAAATGCAACTGATGAAGCAATATTAGAAGCTGCAAAAATTGCAAATGCAGATGAGTTTATTCAAAACTTACCTGAAAAATATAATACAAATATTGGTGATAGTGGAAACACACTTTCTGGCGGACAAAAACAACGTTTGTCTATTGCAAGAGCAGTATTAAAAAATCCACCAATTATGATTTTAGATGAAGCAACTTCTGCTTTAGATACAGAATCTGAACAATTAGTGCAGGTAGCTTTAGAAAAGATGATGGAAAACAGAACCTCTTTAGTTATTGCACATAGATTATCTACCATTCAAAAAGCAGATAAAATTGTGGTAATGAAAAAAGGTAAAATTGTAGAGCAGGGAAAACATGAAGAATTACTTGCTAAAAAAGGTGAATATTATAAGTTAGTTACTATGCAAAGTTTAAATTAATCAATATCTTGATGTGTCTTATAACCAAATTTTCTATACACCATTTTTTTACCAATTTTAAACATGTTTTTGTAAACTAATACAGATAATATAGCCTGATCTTGTCTGTGGTTTGACCTGCTACTTCCTTCTGGAGCGATACAAGCTTTATTTTTTGCACAGTTACTCCATTTTTTAATTACATTTCTTGCTGCTACATTATTATAATTAGCAGCAACACATGCACCGTTTAAATTTCTTTGATTTAATATTTTAGAATCATTAGAAACACCTAAACAATCTAAAGATTTTTCATGTGTCCATTCGGAAATAACACCTTTAGAAAAAGGCGAATAAAAACCATACAATTCAATTATCTTTCTAAGAGAATTTAATGGTTTAACAACTTTATTACCGCCGTCTAACCAACATACAGAAGTTTTAAATTCATTTAAAACAGTGTCAATAATTACAGGTTTCCAAGCATACTCCCCAGCATTTACTTTTACATTAAAATATTCTTGATACTTAGCATAATCAAAATCTCTTAATTCGAAGTTTTTAAAGTTCGATTTTATTTTTAAAACCTCATCAGAAGTTAAACCAAGGTTATAAATTATAGTTTTGGTCTTTTTTTCATGAACTTTTAAACTTTCTAAAAGCTGATAAAGGCTTTTAAAATGAGAACTATCAGAACCTGTTACTATAACTAATTCTTGTTTACTATCAATAAAAAAAAGTCTAAGGTCTAAAAGTAAGGTTCTTATTTCTGTAAATAATTTCATGTATTTATGCTGAAAGTATTAAACCCAATTCTTTTCCTTTTACAATCATAAAATCGTAACAAGCCTTATGCTCATTAGGTATTTTACCAT
>CAXBIR010000004.1:0-76040 GCA_963975825.1 uncultured Polaribacter sp. | reverse complement strand
CCTAACAATTATACCAAGTTCTCAAACAGGAAAATCTACCATTTCATTTTTTGGTTTAGATGCTCAGTATTTTAATATTTTGGTAGATAATATTCCTTTAATTAGCGACAATGGAATAGGAAATAATATAGATTTAACGCAAATAAATTTAGATGATATAGAGCGTATTGAAATTGTAGAAGGTGCTATGGGAGTAGAGTATGGTGCAAATGCAGTATCTGGTGTGATAAATATAATTACAAAAACATCTATAAAAAAGAAATGGAAAATTCAAGCTTCATTACAAGAAGAAACGGTAAGTAAAGAATATGCTTGGTTTGATAAAGGTAGACACATACAAGCTTTTAATATAGCTAATAACATAAATGAAAACTGGTTTGCAAGAATAGGTTATAATAGAAATGAATTTGCAGGTTTTTATAATAATAAACAAGGAAACAACTATTATAAAAATGATGGTTTAAGAGGTTATGATTGGTTACCAAAAACACAGAATAATACCAATGCTTTGTTTCAATATAGAAAAGAGAACTTTAAAATTTCTTATAAGTTTGAGTATTTTAACGAGCTAATTAATTATGCAGACAGTTCAGTTAGAGCAAATATAGATACTGAAGCTCAAACAAGTAATCCTTCTGCTACAGACAGAATTTTTAGAACAAACAGATTTGTAAATAACTTTAATTTACTAGGAAGTTTAAATGCTGGAGCAAATTATAATATTTCACTTTCTTACCAACAGCAAAAACGTTATTTAAATGAATTTAACTATTACATTTTAAGTAAAGAAAAGAGTAATGAAACCGATGAAATTTATCAATCTAGTAAAGTTTTCTTTTCTAAAGGAAGCATAAATAATCTTGTTAAAAGCGATTTTATTAATTTTCAGCTAGGTTATGAAACAAGGTATATAAGTGGTTTTGATACACAAGCTTCAGGAGATATTTCTCAGCAAGACAAAACCCAAAATCAAGGAAATTATGCTGTTTTTGGCTCTTCAGAAATAAATATTTCAGATGCCTTTTTAGTAAGACCTGGTGTAAGACTAGAATACAATTCTTTATTTAAAACCAAAGTATTAGGCTCAATAAGTGCGCGTTATTTAATGAACAATGGTTTTGAGTTAAGAGGAAATATTGGAACTTCATACAGAACGCCAAATTTTGAAGAATTGTATTACTATTTTGTAGACTCTAATCATGATGTTAGAGGTAATGAAAAATTGAATCCAGAAAACGGATTTACAGCATTTTTAAACTTTAAAAAGTATAGTTACATACAAGATTTTTCTCTATTAAATACTATAAAGTTTAGCTACTTAGATGTAACAGATAAAATAGATTTAGCAATTGTAAATGCATCTCCATTACAATACCAATACATAAATATTGATGCTTATAAATTATGGGGAATTTCTTCTGAAAATAGTATTAAGAAAGACAATTGGACATTTAATTTAGGTGCAAATTTACAAGGTATTTCTAGAATTGCTAATAATGAAATAAATGCAGAAAATAATTATTTGTATTCCTTTCAATTAAATACAAGTGTAAATTATAAAATACAAAAATGGCAAACTGCAATTACATTGTTGTTTAAACACAATGGTAGCCAGCAAAATTATATTTCTTCAGGAGTAGATTCTGAAGGGAATTCAATTTTTTCTAAATCAACCACTAGTGCTTATAATTGGTTAGATGCTTCTGTAAAAAAAACATTCTTTAAAAATAAAATTCAAGCAACTTTAGGAGCAAGAAACTTATTTGATATTACAAACGTAAATGTTAGCAGTGCAAATTCTGAAGCAATTCATGCAACAAATAACAACTCTTTATTATTGGGCTATGGACGCTCTTATTACTTAAAACTATTATATAATCTTAATTTTTAAATACTAACAAATCAAATATTATAATCATGACAAACAAATTTTTAACCTTAATTTTATTAGCAACTGTATTTTCATTTACAAGTTGTAATTCTGAAGAAACACCAATAGATCCTATTGTTGTAATAATAGATGGTGCTGCAATTTCACCAGAAGTTGGTGGGCCAAATGAACCAAACCAAGTATATGTAGATTTAAGTACAAATACAACAACAGCAGTAAGAAGAGATTCTTGGGAACTTGGTTTTTATTCAGGTACAGAGTTTAGAGTAGTAATTAATGGCTCAATTTACATGGCTGTTGGTAAACTTAATGAAACAAATATAGATGCTGTAAACTCAACCACAGCAGAAGTGCAAGATTTACAACCAAAAGTAGCTGTGGGTACTTTTAATGCAGAAAATACTGCTTATGTAGATTCTCCAATTGGTGAAATTACAAACACTGCAATTGCAGAAATTTCTGATGCAGATGCAGAAAATAATGTCTATTTATTAAATTTAGGATATGAAGTAGGTACAGAAACTCCAGCAACTGGTAGTGTAGACATATCAGACGAAGCCAAAGAATGGAAAAAAATTAGAATATTAAAAAATGCTTCTAATTATGTTTTACAATATGCAGATTTAGATGCAACAACTCACAAAGAAGTTACTATTTCTAAAAATACAAGTAATCATTTTACGTTTTTTAGCTTTACTACAGAAAGTGAAGTTATGGTAGAACCTGCAAAACAAAATTGGGATTTAAATTTTACCGTTTTTACAAATGAAATAACTGGTTATGGATCTTACGGATATTCTGATTATGTTACAAATAATATAAAATCTACAGCTAAAGTTTATATGGTAGACACTGCTACAGATTCTTTTACTTACGACACTTTTTCTTTATCTAATGTAGATAATACAAAGTTTACAGAAGATCAACGTGGTATTGGAAGTAGTTGGAGAAATGGTGGTGGACCTGGAAGTTTACCTTCTTTAAAAGACAATGTTTTTTATGTTATAAATGATACAGATGGTAATTTGTACAAACTTAAATTTTTAGCTTTAACAAACGAAGCAGGAGAGCGTGGTTATCCTGAATTTGTATATAGTTTATTGCAATAAGAATAGTTAATTGTTAATTTGAGTCGAAAAGGTCATTTGAACGAAAGTTTAAAAGACCTTTTTATTTTTTATAATCTTGGTTATAAACAACCAATTCAGTCAATCCTTCTTTGTTGGGATTATCTGCAAAAGAGCGTAAATATTTTTCTGAAAATTTTATAATTCTTTCTTCAGGATAAAACAATACTTTGTTATCATATTGTGCCCATTCATTCATGTTTAAATAGGCTTTTCCATCTTGATATCTGTAAAAATCTTGAATATGATCTGGCAACGCATCTTCTAATTCTTCACTTAAAACAATATTATAATAGTTTAAATCTGCAGTAAAAAAGTGAAAAGAAAGTAAATTATCATAAAAACCTGTTAAGTTATTTGCCAGAGGAAGCAGAACAGTAAAGGTTAAAATAAGTATTTTTTGTTTATTGAAAAACTTAAGAAAAAAATCGAATGCATTTATTGTTTTCAAAGACCAGAAAATTACAATAATAGAAATCATATTCTGTATATTCCAAGGCACAACATTGTAACCATAACCTAAATAGAAGAGTAAAAAAGTAATAATACCATGCATAGAAAGTATAAATACTACGCCGAATTTTCTAGTTTTATTAAATAATAATAAAACACCCATACCAGCCTCTAACCAAGGGACTAAGTATGTGAAAACTTCTAAAAATATTTGTGGTAAAAAGCTAAAGTGTTTTTCTAAAGCAGTTAACCATTGCACGTAAAAAGCTTCATTTAATTTCTGTATTCCGCTCCAAAAATAAGTAGCAAAAAATATTAGAATAACAGCATATAATACTTTTTTATAATCTGTTTTTCTTGGAAAAATTTCAATAGCTAAAATAGTTAAAAAACTTTGGTAAAAGTAGGGTTGAAGCCTATTTTGGTCTACCAAAGCTAAATAGAGATATAGTAAAATAACTACCCAACCTTGCCATCTTTTATTCTGGAAAATATAACCAATTTGTATTAAAAAAAAGAATCCAGCCAAAATATAATCTAAAGGGTTTGTAGGAATAGGTATCCAATCAAACAAAGGAATTACAGGGAAAAATTTAGTAGAAAGCCATAATTTTGGAGCATAAACCATTAATACTAAAACAGCAAGAATTGCCAAAATTCTAACCCAGTTTACCTTTTGTTTGTCTGTTAGGTTTGTGATCATTTCTTTAATTTTTTCCATTCTCCTTTTCGAAAATACATATTATTAAACTTTGGAGAATCAAAAACAAGAAAAAAACTCCAAATTTCTCTATAAACTGTTGGGTTTGTAGTTAGAATGTGGTGACTCGGTTTTTTCATTTCTAGTTTTGGTCTTTCAGAGGGAAATGTTTTTTTTGTTGAAAATTTTCCTTTGTATGTTTTACTAATAATTTCCTCATCAGTAATATAAAAGTATATAGAATCATTTTCTTTTATTTCAAAACGGAAACTATTGTATTGCCAATCACTTTGTTTACCTGAAAAAAAATCTCTGTCTATAATATATTTTCCATAGAAATTAGATTTTACTAATATTTTTTTCTCAAATAAAGGTCTAGTAATTTCACCTATAATAGAAAATGCAATAATAAATATCCAAAAATATAAAACAATCTTAGCAAAGATTTTCTTCCTTGTAATACCAGCTATTAATAATAACAAAAAGCTAATAGGTAATAAAATAAATACAAAGAATATTCCACTCATTAAAACTATAATTTCTCTGCTAAATATTTTGCAGTGTACGATTTTTTATTCTTCGCTAAATCTTCAGGCAATCCTTGAAAAATTAATTCTCCACCATTTTTTCCACCTTCTAAACCTAAATCAATTATATAATCTGCACATTTAATTAATTCTATATTATGCTCAATTACAACAATAGAATGTCCTCTGTCTATTAAGGCATTAAAACTAGCTAAAAGCTTCTTTATATCATGAAAATGAAGTCCTGTTGTTGGTTCATCAAAAATAAACAATGCTTTATCTTTTGTATTTCCTTTTACTAAAAATGATGCCAATTTTATACGTTGAGCTTCACCACCAGAAAGAGTAGAAGAAGACTGACCTAATTTTACATAGCCCAAACCTACATCTTGTAAAGGTTTTAATTTTTGTGCAATTTTGGTAACTAAGTTTTCTGAAAAGAAATCTACAGCATCATCAATTGTTAGGTTTAAAATATCATCAATAGATTTTCCATCAAATTTTACTTCTAAAACTTCTTTTTTGAAACGTTTTCCATTACAAACATCACATTCTAAATGTACATCTGCCATAAATTGCATTTCTATAGTAACTTCTCCTTCTCCTTTACAAACTTCACATCTACCACCTTCCACATTAAAAGAAAAATGTTTTGGTTTGTAGTTTCTTATGCTAGATAATTTTTGATTTGCATATAATGCTCTAATATCATCATAAGCTTTAATATAAGTTACAGGATTAGAACGAGAAGAACGCCCAATAGGATTTTGATCTATAAATTCTACATGTTTTAAGGTTTCAAAATCTCCTTTTACTTCTGTATGTTGACCAATTTTTTCTCCATAACCAACTAGCTTTTTTTGCATTGTTGGATATAGTATTTTCTTTACCAAAGTACTTTTTCCAGAACCAGAAACTCCGGTAATTACAGACAAGCAATTTAATGGAAAAGTAACATCTATATTTTGTAAATTATTTTCTCTAGCGCCAATAATTTCAATCTTATTTTTTGAAGTTCTACGTTTCTTAGGAACTTCAATTTTTAAATCTTCATTTAAGTATTTTGCCGTTAAAGATTCGCTTTTTAATATTTCTTTAAAGTTTCCTTCAGCAACAACATGTCCTCCAAAAGTACCAGCTTCAGGGCCAATATCTATAATGTAATCTGCCTCTCTCATGATATCTTCATCATGTTCTACCACAATTACAGTATTACCTAAATCTCTTAAATCTTTTAAAACACCAATTAAACGTTCTGTATCTTTTGGGTGCAAACCAATACTTGGTTCATCTAAAATATACATAGAACCTACTAAAGAACTACCTAATGATGTAGCAAGATTAATTCGTTGACTTTCACCACCAGAAAGTGTGTTAGAAGTTCTGTTAATGGTTAAGTAATTTAAACCAACATCTGTTAAAAATTGTAATCTGTTGTTTATTTCTGTAAGTAAACGTTTACCAATTTTTTCTTCATATTTATCTAACTTTAAATTTTTAAAGAAAACAGCTAATTCATCTAAAGGAAGCGCAACTAAATCAGAAATATTTTTCTCATTTATTTTTACATAATTTGTTTCGTCTCTTAAACGTTTACCATTACAACTTGTACATTTTGTTTTTCCTCTGTAACGAGAAAGCATTACTCTATTCTGTATTTTATAACTTTTTTCTTCTAAGACTGAAAAGAAATGATGAATTCCATGAAATGATGAATTTCCTTCCCAAACCAATTCTTTTTGTTCTTCAGATAATTCGAACCAAGGTTTATGAATAGGAATGTCATATTTATAGGCAACGTCTATTAAATCTTCTTTATAATGAATGTAAGATGGTGTTTTAAAAGGGAAAATTGCATCTTCCATTATAGATAAACCAGTATTAGGAATTACTAAATCTTCATCTATACCAATAACATTACCATAACCTTCGCAGGTTGGGCAAGCTCCATAAGGATTATTAAAACTAAATAAATGTGTGTTAGGTTCTAAAAAAGTAAGTCCGTCTAAAGCAAATTTATTGCTAAACTCAGTAATTTTATTATCCGCTAAGTTTTCTATAAAACAAATTCCTTTTCCTTCAAAAAAAGCAGTTTGTATAGCATCTGCTAGTCTATTATAAAAATCTTCATCATCTTTTGTTACAATTCTATCAACCACTAAAAGTAAAGGTTCGTTTTTAAAATTTTCTTGCGGAAAATCTGAAATTTTATAAACTTTATCATTCCATTTTAAACGTGCATAACCTTGTTGTTCTAAAACTTGTAAAACAGTTTTTAAATCTCTATTTTCATCAATAGTAATAGGAGATAGTAGTAAAAGTTTTGTCTTATCGTTAAATCTTTTTACAAACTTAACAACATCTGTTACTGTGTCTTTTTTTACTTCGTCTCCAGAAATAGGAGAGTAGGTTTTACCAATTCTAGCAAATAATAATTTTATGTAATCGTAAATTTCTGTACTTGTACCAACTGTAGAACGTGGGTTTGTAGAATTTACTTTTTGTTCAATTGCAATTGCAGGTGCAATACCTTTAATATAATCTACTTTAGGTTTGTGTAATTTTCCTAAAAACTGACGCGCATATGAGCTTAAACTCTCTACATAACGTCTTTGGCCTTCTGCATATAAAGTGTCAAAGGCTAAAGAAGACTTTCCAGAACCAGAAAGTCCTGTAATTACTACCAATTTATTTCTAGGAATTACAACATCAATGTTCTTTAAATTATGGAGTTTTGCTCCTTTTATGATGATGTTTTCCTTAGGATTTACTGCTGAAATATCTTTCTTCATGTATCAAAAATATAAGCTATAAATTTACCAAAAAATAAGCTCATTTAATAGGCTGTAAAATCTTTTTTTATAAAAAGTTTGTTGAACTGAGAAATAATATTCATATTTGTAACTTATAAATCACTTTAAATTAGACGTATATAGCAAAAAATTACTTTAAAAATTATTAACAATTAATAATAGGGAAGGCCCTTAAGCTTTTCTAAAAGTAGTTATGATACGTAAAAACTCAATTTCTGATAGTATACTAGTTAGTGAATATATTAATGGTAAAGAAGCTTCTTTATCTACTTTAATCAACAGACATCAACAACGCTTATTTAGCTTTATTTATAGTAAAGTACAAGATAAAGACCTTACTGAAGACATTTTTCAAGACACTTTTATTAAAGTAATTAGAACTTTAAAAAAAGGTAATTATAATGAAGAAGGTAAATTTTTACCTTGGGTTATGCGTATTGCTCATAATTTAGTAATCGATTTTTTTAGAAAAAATAATAGAATGCCATCTTTTAAGAATACAGATGAGTTTGATATTTTTTCTGTTTTACACGATGGAAGCTTAAATGCAGAAAAACAATTAATACAAGAGCAGATTTATGATGATGTTAGAGAGCTTATAAACGAATTACCAGAAGAACAAAAAGAGGTTTTAATAATGCGAATGTATAAAGACATGAGTTTTAAAGAAATTAGCGAAAATACTGGTGTTAGTATTAATACAGCTTTGGGTAGAATGCGTTACGCATTAATTAATATGCGTAAATTAATAGAAAAACATAAAATAATTTTGGTGAACTAACAATAAAGTAAAAAAAGCATCGTTACTGTATTAGAAACCAATATTTTAAATACAATATATGATGCAACTTTACTCTAAAAAGCCTTCTGATATGCAGATGCAACCAAAAAAAGAAACAGTTCAATTTTTGATTAATTTTTCCAAGTCGCTGCGAGTTGTTAAAACAAAATCAAAAGACTTCATTGAATTGAATTTGAATTAAGAGTGGAAAAAGCTTCAACATTATGTTGGGGCTTTTTTTATATGCATTATTTAAAAAATTAAATGAGTTAATAAAATATCTGTTTTCTTCGGAAATTGCAGTCATGGAAAATATATTAGTAGCAGGTGCAAATGGTACCACAGGAAAAAAAATAGTTAATTTATTACATACATCACAATATTTTAATCCAGTTGCTATGGTCCGTAAAGAAGATCAAAAAAAGCAATTTGAAGATAAAAACATTAAAACAATTCTTGCAGATTTAGAAGAAGATGTTTCGTTTACAACAGAAAATATTGATAAAATAGTTTTTGCTGCCGGTTCTGGCGGAAAAAAAGTTAAAGAAATTGACCAAGAAGGAGCAAAAAAATTAATTGACGCTGGTAAGAAAAGCGGAATTAGAAAGTTTGTAATGTTAAGTTCTATGGGAGCAGATAATCCAGAGAGTTCAGAAGAACTTAAAGATTATTTGGTAGCAAAACAAAATGCAGATATTTACTTAAGAGAAAGTAATGTTCCCTACACAATTGTTAGACCTGGTTCTTTAACCAATAATAAAGGTTTAGGAAAAATAGAATTAAGTGAAAAATTAAATAAATCTGGAGAAATTAGTAGAGATGATGTTGCACAAACATTAGTACATTCTTTACATGATACAGCTGTTATAAATGAAACTTTTGAAATAATTAAAGGAGATACTTTAATAGGACAAGCAATTCCTAGTTAAAAGATTATTTCTTTTTAAACAAAAAAAACACCTTTTCTAAGGTGTTTTTTTTGTTTTATAATAATCATCTAAAACAGATTTTCTTCCAACAGTTTTAGTGATAATATCGTTCTCTAAATTCCAACCTCTTGCAGGAGAGTATTCTCTACCATACCAAATGATTTGCAAATGTAAATCGTTCCATAATTCTTTCGGAAATAATCTTTTGGCATCTTTTTCTGTTTGAGCAACACTTTTTCCGTTAGATAAATTCCAACGATACATTAAACGTAGAATATGCGTATCTACTGGAAATGCAGGAATACCAAAAGCCTGACTTAAAACAACGCCAGCAGTTTTATGCCCAACAGCAGGTAATTCTTCTAAACCTTCAAAAGTTTTAGGAACTTCTCCGTTATATTTTTCTATCAATATTTTAGATAAACCATATATTCCTTTACTTTTCATTGGCGATAAACCACAAGGTCTAATAATTTCTTTTATTTCTTCTACAGTCATTTTAACCATATCAAAAGGATTATCCGCTTTAGCGAATAATAAAGGCGTAATTTTATTTACTCTAACATCTGTACATTGTGCAGATAGTAAAACGGCAATTAGTAATGTATATGGGTCTTTGTGATCTAAAGGAACAGGAATTTCTGGATATTTTTCTTCAAGTGTATCAATTACAAATTGTACTTTTTCTTGTTTATTCATTTTTTGGCGTTACTAGTTTTCTAAGTCTGCAAGTTACAAAGTTATAATGAAAACCATATTTATTTACTTCTAAAAAATACTTTGTTAGTTTGTATATTTGTTACTTAAATTATAAAAAATGACAACACTAAAAATAGGTGATAAGGCACCACAATTTGAAGCAAAAGATAACTTAGGAAATACAATTAAATTATCTGATTATTCTGGTAAGAAACTAGTTTTATTCTTTTATCCAAAGGCAAGTACACCTGGTTGTACAAATGAGGCTTGTGATTTAAGAGATAATTACCAATCTTTTTTAGCAAAAGGATATGATGTTTTAGGTGCAAGTGCAGATTCTGCAAAAAGACAACAAAATTGGATTAATAAACACGAATTACCTTTTCCGCTTTTAGCAGATGAAGATAAAGTTGTTATTGAAGCTTTTGGTGTTTGGGGACCAAAGAAATTTATGGGAAAAGAATATGATGGAATTCATAGAACCACCTTTGTTATAGATGAAAATGGTGTAATAGAAGATATTATTGCAAAAGTAAAAACAAAAGCACACGCTGCCCAAATATTAGATTAAGCTACTATTAAACCCTTTTGAATTCCGAATTTTATTAATTCTGGAGTACTTTTGGTTAGTGTAATCTCAAATAATTCTCTTTTATGAGATTTTAAAGAGCTTTCTGTAATATTTAATATTGCAGAAAGTTCTTTTTCTTTTTTACCAGAATGTATATACAATGCTTGTAAAATTTCTAATTTACGTTTTGTAAAAGTATAATTATCTATAGTTATTTTAGAAGATGTTTTTTTGTTTTTAATTGCATCATCAGCCATTGTACAATTCAATATAATTTCTTTAAAATTTTTTAAATCACCATCTTTTCCTACAAATAAATCTACACCATTATTTAGTGCTTTTTCTTTCATAAAATTATTATTCATGGTGGTTAAGGCAATAATTTTAAAACTTTTATTTGTATTTTTTATTTCTGAAATAAAATCTAAAGAACTTTCTCCGTTAAAATTTACATCTAAAATTAATACATCTAAATTATGATGATTAGTGAAGGCTATAAGTTCTCTTAAAGTTGTAAAAGTTTCTGTAACGTTTAGTTCTTTATGAACATTTAAACTATCTTTTAGAGCATCGCAAAAAAAACGATTGTCATCTGCAACAACTATTTTAACTGGTTTTTTAATCATTTATAGGTATTTCTATTTTAAATAAGGTTCCTGTTTTATTAGAAACAATTTCTAAAGTTCCATTTATTTGTTCAACTCTATCTTTTACGCTACCTAAACCAAAACCTGTTTTAGTTTTTTTGTTATAATCAAAACCAATTCCATTGTCTGAAACTTCTAAAGAAACAATTTTATCTGTACTGCTCTTCATGTTAATATTTATTTCAGAAGCTTCAGAATATTTAATTGCATTTGTAGTTAATTCGGAAATTATTCTATACAAATGCACACATTTTTCTTGCTGTAACGCTATGTTTTCAATGGTAAAACTATAGTTTATTTTTTGATTTGTAAGTTCGTCTAATTTCTCACAAAACTCAATTAAACTACTTATAAAATTTTCTGAATTAATTTTTGGAGCATATAAACTATTTAATAAATACCTATAATCTTTGTAAAAAGCATCTAATATTTCTTGTACTTTTTCTGGTGTATTATCATTCTTTTGTAACAATCTAAGTTTTAAAGCTTCTAAATAGCCTCCAAAAGTGTCATGTACATTATTCACCAATTTGTTACGTTCTTGTTGTTGTACTTCTAATGTTTTATTCTGAAAATTGTATTTTAATTCATTACTTACTTTTTTCAATTTAAAATATTTTATTTGTGTATCTATTACAGAACCAAATATATACCTTGTAAAAAGTAATATTTCTAAAGAAAGTAAAATGTAATAAACATTAGGACCACTTAATTTTATGGCCAATGCATTTTCTACATTAGGATTCATTATTTGTCCGTTAATTACAGCTAAAATTGGTAAAATAAAGGCAATAACTAAATAAACGGGAAGTTGTTTTTTAATAGTTAAATAAAGGTGATTTAAAACCCAAATAAAAATTATTATTTTTAAAATTGTCCAAACTAATAAATATACATTTTCAAGTCCGCCAAAGAAATATTTATAAACATAAAGTAAAATAATTGGTATTGTTACAAATGTACCCCACTTAAAAATGCCTTTAGATATAGTTTCTGAAGCCTTTAATTTATAGAATTTCATGTAGAAAAAGCCAATACAAAAAACACCAATAGATTGGCTAAAACTTCTAATGTGTTCTATTACAAAAGAATTTGAAGACCAAAAATATTGCACACCTAAGCCTTTACCAGCAAGAAACTCAAACAAAACAGTAACAATATAAAGAGCATAGAATAAAACAGCGTATTCTTTTTTAAGAACTGAAAAAAAGACTAAAATTAAAGTCATAGAAATTAGAAAAGAAATAAATAAGCCAAAATAAAAATACTCAGTTTCTATTCGTTTTAAAAACTCATTTTCTGTTTCTAAATACATAACCAATCTTGTTCTACCAACTTCACTTTTAATTTTTAGAAAAACATCTGTCTTTAAAATAGAATCTAAAGGAATTTTCCAAACAGGATTTCTATAAAAAATATTTTTGTGCGGAAAGTTTTTGTTAAACGAAACTTGATGTAAAGAATCTATTTTATTGTTTTTTACTAAATAAATTTTTCCAAAAGGCAAATAGGTGTTAGAAATAGTAAAATATTTGTTTTTGATGTCTTTTTTTGAGGGTTTAATAGAAAAGTGATACCATAAAGTTTGAGTATTTAAATTTTTATAAATTTTAAGATTCTCTTCCTTTTTAAAAGCACCTTCCAAATACTTATTTGCTACTGTTTTTATTGTGTAATCTTCTTTATTGTCTGTATAAAAAGTTTTTAATTCTTTATAAATTGAAGTTGATTTTTCTTGAGAAAAAAGTACAAAGGGGCAAAATAATAAGATTATTAATATTTTAAGTTTCACTATAAGCTTGGTTTAAAAGACAATACTAAAGTATGGTTTTTTTTATGGAAGACAAATTAAATTTGATGTAGGCTAATAAAAGCTAGTATTATGGGAGTTATAAAATTATTTGACAAGACAGAATTAGACATTGTTCAACTTAAAAATAATCATAACAATGAAAGAAAATTACCAATAAGTTTTATAAAAGATTTTCTTTTTTTCTTCAATATTAAATCTGAAGATTTACCTAAGCTCATGTCTTTTTCTAAAGAACTAGAAAAGAATAGAGAATTTGTAGAATTAAATAAAAAAAGATTTGATTCATTAACTATTAAAGAAAGAGAAATTTTTATTCTAGTAATTAAAGGTAAAAAATCTTGTGAAATTGCAGCATCTCTTTTTATTGAAACTTGTACCGTTTCTACTCATAGAAAAAGGATAAAGCAAAAATTAGGTTTAGAGTCTATTTTCGATTGGTATAACTATGCCAAGGCATTTGATTTAATATAATCAAAAATTTCCCCAAAATCTAGGATTACTAGATTGAGCTAGCAATATTTATTACGAAAAAAAAATAAAATGAAAACAAAATTATTTTTATTATTAGTATCTATCTTTAGTCTTAACCTGTTTGGCCAAACTGTAGCAATTCCAGACACAAATTTTGAACAAGCTTTAATAGATTTAGGATTTGATTCTAACGGATTAAACGGTAATATATTAAGCTCTGATGCACTTTTAGTTGATAGCTTGAAAATATCGGATAAAGAAATTTCTAGTTTATCCGGAGTTGAAAAAATGTCTAACTTAATTTATTTAAGAGCAAAAAACAATAGTTTAACTGTTATTGATGTTACAAAAAATGTAAACTTAAAATATTTAAATTTAGATGGTAGTAATTTGTCTGAATTAGATGTTACTAAAAATGTAAACTTAGAATTAATTAGTCTTTTTGGTGGTAGTAGTGGTTTAACAAGTGTAGATTTATCTATGAATACCAATTTGAAAAGTGTTTATTTAACAACACTATTAAATTTAGAAACTGTAACCTTTGGTAACTCTCCAAGCTTAACTTTTATACAATTAGGTTATAATAAAATAACAACGCTAGATTTAACAGGTTTACCAAGTTTAGAAACTTTAAGAATTCCGAATCAAGTAATGACAAGTTTAGATGTTTCTCAAAACCCAAATCTATCCACATTATGGGCATCAAACAATGCTATTACAGGTAATTTAGATTTAACGAACAATTTATCTTTAACACAACTTTTGGTAGACGGAAACCAAATAACTGGTTTAGATGTTTTTGAAAATAGTGCATTAACATTTATAAGAGCACATAATAATCAAATTGCAACAATAGATGTAAGCGCAAATATAAATTTAGAGTACTTATGGTTAGGTGGTAATTTTGAAGATTTAGGTGGTAGCTTAGAAACGAATACAATTAGTGCTTTAGATGTATCAACAAATACAAAACTAAAAGAGTTAATACTTGCAGGATTAAGTTTAAGTGCAATTAACGTATCAAATAATACAAATTTAACCTTGTTAAATGCGAATTCTAATAGTTTAACAAGTTTAGATATTGCTATAAACGATGCTTTAGAAGTTCTAGCTTTTGGAAATAATGAAATTGCAACAATAGATGTAACAGATAAACCTAGTTTAAAAGAATTGTATGGCTGGAAAACAAATTTAACACAACTAAATTTAGATAATAATACAAAACTAGAAAAGCTTATAATTTTTGATACTAAGCTTAACGATATCGATCTTTCTAATAATTTACTTTTAAAGGAAATAGATATTAATCAAGTTAAAAAAACAGGAACTTTAGACTTATCTAAACATACAAAACTAGAGTCTTTTGTAATTGCAAATACGCTTTTAAGTGAACTAAATTTAAGAAATGGCCAAAACACAATTGTAACATATGCAGAAATTACAGATAATCCTAATTTAACTTGTGTTACTGTTGATAATGTTAGTTATGCAAATTCTAATTTTACAAATATAAGCAACGGTATAGTTTTTAGTACAAGTTGCGGTATTTCTGGTGATCTTGTTTCTGTACCAGATGCAAACTTTGAGCAAGCTTTAATAGATCTTGGTTTTGATTCTAATGGTTTAAATGGTACAATATTAAAAACAGATGCTATTTTAATCGATAGTTTAAAAATTGGAAATCCTTTAGAAAATGAATTTACACCTAATGTTTCAGGAAAAATAAAAGATATTTCTGGTATAGCTTCAATGACAAGTCTAACTTATTTAGATGTTCGACAAAATGAAATTTCAACTGTAGACTTATCAGATAATACTAGTTTGGTTGATGTAAGTTTGGGTGAAAATCAATTATCAACAATTGATGTTTCTGCTAATGTAAATTTAACATCGTTATTTGTAAATGACAATCAGTTAACATCAATAGATGTTTCAACTAATTCTGCTTTAGAACGTTTAGGAATTATGAGAAATCAGTTTACATCAGTAGATGTTTCTACATTATTAAATCTAAAAGATTTATTCGTTCATAGTAACCAATTAACAAGTTTAAATACTTCAAATAATACAAAGCTAACTTGGTTATATACATCAGATAATCCTTTTTCGAATGGTTTAGATGTTTCAAATAATACATTATTAGAAAGGTTATATGTCTGGAATAATCAGTTATCATCTTTAGACCTAACAAATTTGCCAAATCTAGAATTTCTTTATGCGAGTGCAAACCTTTTTACAAGCATAGATCTTAGCAATAACACAAAATTAGAAAGACTTTCTATTTTTGATGGTAAATTAACTGCATTAGACATTACTAAAAATACTGTTTTAAGTGATTTAAGAGTTTATAATAACCAGATTACAAGTTTAGATTTAACAAATAATCCTGAATTAATTATTGCGTGGATTGAGGCAAATCAATTAACAGAAATTGATTTAAGCGCAAATACCAAAATAGACAATTTAGCTATTGGTATTAATCCTATTTCTTCTATAGATGTTTCTGCTCAAACAGAAATGACAATTTTAACAGTAGAACAAACATATATTAGTTCAGTTAATCTATTTAATAACCCGAATTTATTACAGGTTTGGTTAGCAGATAATTCTAATCTTACTCAAATGGATTTTTCTGCTCAAACAAAAATGTACCGATTAGGGATTTATAATACAGGAATTTCTGAATTAAAACTAGGTAAATCTCCAATATCTAGTTTATTAGCAGGAGATAACCCTAATTTATCAAAGATAGATTTAAAAAATGGTAACAATACAAGTCTTACTGAATTTGATGTAAGTAATTCGCCAAATTTAACATGTATTCAAGTCGATGATGTAAATACTATGACAGCCAATTTTTCAGAAATTAATGCAGCATTATTTAATGTAGACTGTGGTTTTGTTACAGAAGATATAGTTAATATTCCGGATGTAAATTTTAAATCTGTTTTAATATCAAATACTCAAATAAATCTAAATGGCGATAATGAAATCCAGGTTTCAGAGGCAAAAGTTTTTTCTGGAACAATTGAAGCAATTGATAAAAATATTGCAGATTTAAAAGGTATAGAAGCGTTTGTAAATATAACGGGTTTAGATGTTAAAAGTAATAGTTTAGATACTATTGATTTAACTAATAATACTAAAATAAAAATTTTAAGTTTAGATAATAATAATCTTACTGCATTAGATATTAGTAATTTACTAGAACTAGAATACCTTTATGCAGGTGATAATAAAATTACAACAATTGATTTAACAAACAATATTGCTTTAATAAGATTATGGTTAAATATAAATGAGTTAACATCAATAGATATTTCTAAAAATACAGCTTTAGAATCATTACAATTAGATTGGAATTTCGGTTTAACAGCAGTAGATTTCTCTAATAACTTATCTTTAAATAGAATCCATTTATGGAAAACAGCAATTAGTACAATCGACGTTTCTATGTTACTAAATCTAGAAAGATTATATCTGTCTGAGACTAACATCACTTCATTAGATATTTCTAAAAACACAAAATTGTATGATTTAAGAATGGGAGATAATAATATTACTGATTTAGATTTTTCTAATAATGTAGAATTAACAAGGATTGATGTAATAAATTCTGGCTTAACATCTTTAGATATATCTAAAAACCCAAAGCTTAAAATTTTAATTGCAAGCGATAATGCCTTAACTGGCTTAGATTTAACAAACAACACACTATTAGAAGAGTTATATTTAGGTAATAATAACATTGTAAATATTGATATTAACCAAAATACAGCATTAACTAAATTATATTTAAATGATAATGCGCTAGAAAGAGCTTATTTAAGAAACGGAAATAATCAATCTATTGTAGAATTCGATATTAAAAATAACGAAAATCTTACTTGTATCGCTGTTGATAATGTTGTTTTTTCTGATGAAAATTGGTTAGAAAAAGATGCAACGGCAAGTTATAATATAGATTGCGCATCAGAATGGGAAGTTTATACTACAGATACAAACTTAGAAACGGCTTTGGTTACTTTTGCTGGCTTAGATGATGATGGTGACGGAGTTGTAACCTACGAAGAGGCCCAGGCTTTTACAGGTGATTTAGATTTAAGTGGAAGAAATATAACTTCTGTACAAGGTTTAGAAGCATTTACAAATGCTGCGAGTATAAATATTTCTGGAAATAGTATTACAGATATTAGTAGTTTATTAAATGCAAATGCTGTTATTGTTTCATCTAGAATAACTGGCGAGAGAAGAAGTCTTTCGGTTAATAATAATTTAAAAGTTTTAAATGTTGCCAACAATTTAATTGAAACTATAGATATCTCTAAATTAACAAGTATAACAGATTTAATTGTAACCAATAACAACTTAACTAGCTTAAATTTAAAAAATGGTGCAAACAGTACTTTAGTAAATTTTGATGCCACCGGAAACCCTAATTTGACTTGTATTGAGGTTGATGATGTAGATGTAGCAATTAATAATACGAATTGGAAAAAAGACAAAGAAGCAAATTATAACCTTTCTTGTAAAGTATTGTCTTTAGATAACCAGTTCTTAAAAGACAATATTACCATTTATCCAAACCCAGCAGAAAGTTATATTACGGTATCATTATCTAATGGCTTGTTATTAAAATCTTTAGAAATGTATAACTTGGTTGGTAAAAAAGTTTTAAAATCTAAAGAAATAGATTTAGATATATCGAGCTTTTCAAGCGGAGTGTATTTTATTAAAATAATTACAGATAAAGGTACATTAATGCAAAAGCTTCTTAAAAAATAGAAAAAGGAAGATAGTATATTAATTTAAAACGAGTTGACGAAAGTCAATTCGTTTTTTTTACTTTTGTGTTAATTATTTTATCAAACACCTATATAAATTATGACATTATTCTTAAAAAAGATAGTCTTTATACTTTTTATTATCACCAGTTTATCTACAATTTCACAAACAAAAAAAATCTATTATGATGATGGGAAATTGTATGGTGAAGGAAAAATGGTAGAAGATAAAAAACAAGGAGATTGGGTTTTATATCATAAAACAGGAGAAGTTTTAGCTAAAGGTGCTTTTAAAGATGACAAACAAGATGGTTATTGGGAAGCGTATGTTATTTCTGGTAAGATTTTTTTCAAAGGAAATTTTTCTAATGGAAAAAAATCAGGAAAATGGTTACAAGCAAATAGTATTTATGTTGAGTTTTATGAAGAGAAAAATTACGATAATGAAGGAAATCTTTTAAATGATGATGAATATAAAGCTATTTATAGTTCTGGAAAAATTTATGCAACCTCTAAATTAGTAGATTCAAAGAGAGATGGCTTATACAAAGGTTTTCATGAAAATGGTAAAATTAGAATTATAGGAAATTACGATAAAGGAAAACAAATAGGTGAGTGGAAAGAATATTATAATAACGACCAATTAGCATCTATTGCAAATTTTGTAAATGATGATTATGAAGGTTTAGTTTTTAATTATTATAAAGATGGTACATCAGAATCTATAGTAAATTATAAAGACGGAGAATATGATGGAGAGTTAATAGAGTTTTTTGAAGATGGAACTATAAAGACGAAAGTTAATTATAAAGCAGGAAAAAAAAATGGAGAAGGATTTGAGTATTTAGAAAAAGATAAATTGTTGTTTAAGGGGGTTTATAAAGATGATAAGATAAGTGGGCAAACTACAGAATATGAGTATTATAAAAACGGTAATCTAAAATCTAAAATAGCAGAAAATGCTTTAGGTTATAATGGTGAAACAAAATTCTACAGAGAAGATGGTCGCGTTTCTGAAATAAGAAACTATAAAAATGATGAATCTGATGGTGTTTTTAAAACTTATTATGATAATGGTAACTTAGAAAGTATAAGTTATTATAATAATGGTTCTAAAACAGGCGAATGGAAAGAATACTATAGAAATAGAAAACTTGAATCTATAAAAAATTATTCTAATGATAAGTTCTCAGGAATTGCCAAAAAATATTTTGAGGATGGTAAATTAGAAGTAAGTCAAAACTACTCTCAAGATAATTTAATAGGTTTTGCTAAATATTATAAGAAAACTAGAGGTGGAACTTATTATTTATATGAAAAAGGATCTTATTCTTCAAATCAAAAAAATGGTATTTGGTATAGATATTATTCAGATGGAGATATTCAAATGAAAAGAACTTATTCGTACGGTAAAAAAACAGAGGAAATTAATGCTACTAAGTTGTACTTTAATAACGAAAGTAATGAAGATTTACAGGTATTAATTCGTTATAAAAATTTAAAAGATGTATGGGAAACAATAGGATGGTTTAATTTTAAGCCAGGTGAAGATGGTAAAGTAAGATCTATTTTAGGACCTAAATTTTTATTTTATGCAGAATCTATAAAATCTAAGGCTTTCTGGGGAGGTAAAGAAAGTAGAATATATAAAGGAAAATCTTATAAAATGGTAGAAAGATCTATCCCTGAGTCAACTATGGCCAAATATGATGGTAAATATGTTATGACTTTAAAATAACACTATAACTTCATACTAACTTTAAAATTTAAAACTCTACCTGTCATAAAATTAGGAATTCCAAATTGGTTTTTAGAATACACATCTCTAACCCAGGTATTGGTTATAGAGTTCTGAATATCAAACATATTAAAAAGCTCTAGACCTGCCGTTAATTCTTTAAAATTAGACAACCAACCTTTAGAATATTGCTTATTTGCGTCAGTAAAAACGTAAGAAACACCTAAATCTGCACGTTTGTAATCTCTTAAACGTTCTTGAAATTGATATACATCTGAATAAGCTGGTGAACCTCCAGGAACACCTGTATTGTAAACTAAATTTAAATACGCTTTTAAGTTCGGTAAGTTTGGTACATAATCCTGAAAAAGTATTCCAAATTTTAAACGTTGGTCAGAAGGTCTAGAAATATCACCTCTGTTATCTATGTTTTCTTCTGTTTTTAAGTAACCTAAGCTAACCCAACTTTCGCTACCAGGAACAAATTCTCCATTTAATCTAAGATCTAAACCATGTGCATAAGCAGTTGTTAAGTTATCTGCTCTATATCTAATTCTAACATTATCTATAGAATATGCGTTTACGTCACTTAATTCTTTATAGTAAAATTCTGTTGTTAGTTTAAAGGGTCTTTCCCACATGTCAAAACTATAATCCATACCAGCAACTAAATGTACTGATTTTTGAGCTTTAACATTTGCATTTATTTTACCGCTAAAATTTTTTAACTCTCTATAAGATGGAGGTTGAGAATACCAACCACCAGAAAAACGGAATAACATATCTTCTTGCCAATTTGGTTTGATGGCAAATTGTGCTCTTGGGCTAATAATTGTTTGGCTTTTAGATGAATTTCCGTCAGATTTAACAGTCCAATTCTGAGCTCTAATACCAAAGTTATACCAAACCTCATTACTTCCCATAAACAAACGTTCATTAAATTGAATAAAGCCAGAAAGACGATTTATAGTTACTTTATTATCTTCTCTAATATTTTGAAAAGCTGTAATTGGGCCTTCAAAAGCATCATAAGGTTGGTTGTTTGCTATATGATTTGGTGGACGAACAGAAAAACCTAGAGAATCTATTATTTCCCACTCTCTAATACGTTCTCTAATATCTTCATTTTGGTATTTAACTCCAAAATTCCATTGTTGTCTATCTTTTTTATAAGTTCCTTTAATTTGCACATTACTAATTAATGCGTCTAAATCATTTCTTGCATGATTTAATTGAGAACCAATTCCTTGAGAAAAATCAACTTCACCAAAATTTTCTGAGCCAATATTAGCATCAACTTCACCTAAATTATAAGAGGCAGCAATGTCATAATACTCTTCTTCTTGTGTATTGTAACTAGAAATTGTTCCTGTAAAAGATAAGTTTTCATTAACATTATATTCTCCAGAAATAGCATTAAAAAGAGTTAAATAATTGTTTTCTTCTTTTCCGTCATAAAAAACAATTAATTCTAAAGGATTTGCAACTGTACCAAAACGTGTTCTTCTAGATATAGGTTCGTAATTATAATTATTTAAAGAGAAGTTACTTAAATAGTTTAAAGAAAAACTTTCTGAAAACTTATAAGTTATAAAAGATTGTAAATCTGTAAATTTTGGTCTAAAATTAGTTTCTATCTGTTTACTATTTACAAATAAACTATTATCTCTATATCTTAAACCAGTAATTACAGATAATTTATCGTTTAGAAGAGATGTTTCAAAAGTTGCACTTCCTCCTAGAAGACTTAAATCTATTGTAGTTGCTGTTTCTTGGGGTTTTCTATAAGTAATATCTAAAACAGAAGATAGTTTATCTCCGTATTTTGCTTGAAAACCTCCTGCAGAAAAATTAATATTTTGCACCATATTGGGGTTTATAAAACTTAAACCTTCTTGTTGCCCAGATCTTATTAAAAAAGGTCTGTAAACTTCAATTCCGTTAACATAAACAAGGTTTTCATCAAAATTACCACCTCTAACATTGTATTGTGTGCTTAACTCATTATTGTTATTCACGCCTGGTAACGTCATTAAAATATTTTCTACACCAGCATTTGCTCCAATTATAGTTTTGGCCTTTAAAGGATCTATTCTAACAATTCCTTCAGCTTCTTTTCTTCTATCTTTAATAATTACTTCGTTTAATTTTTCTGTTTTTAGAGATAAAATAGGAGAGTAGCGAATTGCGTTTCTACTTTTTGCTATTATCGTGTGATAAAATGTTTTATATGAAATATGACTAAACTTTATGATTACCTCTTTGTTGTATGGTATTCTTAAAGAGTAGTTACCATTTTTATCTGTAACTGTACCAGTTTTGTTAAATTCTACAGAAACATTTTCTACAGCAGTTTTATCTTTATTTTTAACAGTACCTTTTAAAATGGTTGTTTTTTGGGCAAATGATAAGAACGGTAAGAATATAATAAATATAAATATCTTTTTCACGTTTGTTATTTTGTTTGTTTTTTAAAGAACGTTAAAGAGCGTTCTGAAGTATTCCCAACATTGTCTGAGACTACAATTTTAAATATATGTTTGCTACCAATTAACTTTTTATCGTTAAAATTATAAGTTAGTATCTTTCTTTTATGATTGTATTGCATTAGTATCCATTGGTTATCTAAGGTTGCTCGCCAGTTTTTTATACCAGATCCAATATCAGATATTTTCACTTTTAAAGTCTTCGATTTTGATATCCATTGGTTGTTTTTAATATAGAGCATATTTGCTTTAGGTTTTTGATTATCAGAAACTAAACCATACTTACCTAAAGTTTTAGTTGTGGTGTAAAAAGTACTGTCTTTTTTTCTAGTATTTACATATCTAGGGTATTTTGAATACTCAACATTTGCAATATACAATTGCTCTTTTTCTTTTTCTGAATAATTAGAAACATTAAAAGTAAGTGTAAAACTTTTATCTAAGGGAACACCAGGGTTGTGTATTTTAGCAATGTTTTTATCAACTTTAAAATCTAAAAAAATATCTTCATAAAATGTATTTTTAGGAAAAGCTACAGTAATATTCTTCTCTGTAAATTTATTAAATTTTGTTGAAATAACTTTATAACCAGTAGTGTCTTTTTGTTTTTTAAAAATAGCGTTACTTTCTTTGCCAATAATAGGAATCTTAACAGAACTACTATTACCTTTATAATCTTTAGTTATAATTTCTACAGAATAACTAAGTCCGTTTTTAATATTTAGTACGCCATTATCTACCAAATCTTCATAAATAGAAAGCTTGTTTTTAGCTACTTTAAATGTTTTCTGAATTCTGCTCTTATATTTTTTAAAGTACTCATAATCAATTAAAAGATTTAGATATTTACTTTCTGCAAAAGAAAAAGTTTCTACATCATGGTAATAATGTCTTTTACCATTTACTAACATTTCTAAACTATAAATTCCGTTTTTATTAATAGCTTTATTTAATCTGTCAAAAACATTTATACCAAAACCAATTTTACCGTTAGCTGAAATTCTTTTAGCAGCATATTTACCATTGCCAATATTTTTTACTGAAATTTTAAAACTATTGTGTTGCTGATTTATTCTAGCGTCTAAACTTAAAGGATAAACCTGAAGAGACTGTATTGTTGGTGCTTTAGAATCTGGAATATCTATACCAAAAAACATTGGGTTTATTACATTTTCTGTTTTGGTATTTCTAATTTCAAAGTGTAAATGAGGACCACCAGAACCACCAGTATCACCAGAAAAAGCAATTATATCTCCTTTATTTAAAACAAATTTATCTTTTTTAGGAAACAAATTTCCAGTTTCGTAATTCTCTTTTTTGTATTGAATCTCTTTAACATAAGCTTCAATTTCATCACTAAACTTACTTAAATGCCCATAAACAGACGTATAACCATTTGGATGTGTTATATAAATAGCTTTTCCATAACCATATTGTTGCACTTTTATTCTAGATACATATCCTTCTGCAACAGCAAAAACTTTTAGACCTTCTCTACCTTGTGTTTTAATATCTAGACCAGAATGAAAATGATTACTTCTTAGCTCCCCAAATGTACCAGAGAGAATAAGAGGAATTCCTAAAGGATTACGAAAATAATCTTTTGGATATTTGTTTTGAGAAAACCCTAAATAGGGGATTAATAATAAGAGTAAAAGTATTTTTTTCAAAAAGTAAATTTTTATGTAAAAGTAGTAAAAAACATCTTTTTTGTAATAGGTTTAAAGTCAGTATATTATTAAAATATCAATTAAATGTTGTAATATTAAAAACAGAACGCTAACTTTGTGTGTATAGTTTTATTCTAATAGATTTATGAGTAATACCTTAGAAGCAATTCATTTACTGGAAGATAGGTTAAAAAACTTACTTTCTAATTATGAGTTTTTGAAAAAAGAAAACGAGATTCTGCTTCAAAGTACTACAAATTTTCAACAAAAAATATTAGAACAAGAGCAAATAATAATAAATCAGAAAAAAGAATTTGATTTATTAAAAATTGCAAAAGCTATAGATGGCAGTGGTACAAATACAAGAGATACAAAACTCAAAATAAATACATTAATTCGAGAAATTGATAGATGTATTATTCAGTTACAAGAATAAAGTTCTTTAAGTTGTGGAAAAGTTAAAAATTAATATAGTAATTGCAGGTAGAACATATCCTTTAAGTGTTAATAACACAAAAGAAGAAGAAGGTATGCGTAAAGCAGCAAGTGCAATTAATAAACTAATTTCTATGTATGAACAAAATTATGCAGTTAGCGACAAACAAGATGTTTTAGCAATGTGTGCATTACAATTTGCTTCTAAATTAGAAATTTCTACACTAGAAAAAGGTTCTGAAAATACTGAAACGATAAATAAATTAAAAGAGTTAACCAATTTGGTGAATACTCATTTAAAGTAAGTTCTTTAAAATACATTAACAACACACTGCCTACGTTAGTAAATTGTTTGATAAACTCAACGAGTATCTATTATAAAGGATAAGTCTTAGTTGCTAAAGCAAGCCATAGAAATTGAATTTATTTAATTTCAAGTGGATCCTTGATCTTCTAGTTAGTCCTAAACCTGTAATAATGGAGTTTATAAAAACCAAGCTATCGTAGGCTTTTTTTATATATTAAAATTAAATTATGGACGGAATGTTACTTCCCATTATAGTGGGAATTATAGGAATTGCAATTGGATTTATGATTGCAAAAGCGATTGAAAAATCTAAAGGAAAGAAATTATTAAATTCTACAAGAAAAGAGGCTTCTTCTATTATTAAGGAAGCTAAAATTGATGCAGAAGCAATAAAAAAAGATAAAATTTTACAAGCTAAAGAGAAGTTTATTGAACTTAAATCTGAGCACGAAAAAGTAATTTTAAGTAGAGAAAAGAAAATTTCTGATGTAGAAAAGCGTATTAGAGATAGAGAATCTCAGGTGGCTTCAGAGGTTGATAAAAATAAAAAGTTAAATCGTTCTGTAGAGCAAAAAGAGAAAGATTTTGACCATAAATTAGATTTCTTAGAGAAAAAAGAAGAAGAATTAGAAAAAATGCACAAACGTCATGTAGACATGCTAGAGCAAATTTCTGGTTTATCTGCAGATGAAGCTAAAAAAGAATTAGTTTCTTCTTTAAAAGATGAAGCTAAAACAGAAGCAATGGCTTTTATACAAACTTCTGTAGAAGAAGCTAAATTAACAGCAGAACAAGAGGCAAGAAAAGTAGTTTTAGGAACTATACAAAGAGTAGGTGTAGAGCAAGCAGTAGAAAACTGTGTATCTGTATTTAACTTAGAGTCTGATGATGTTAAAGGTAGAATTATTGGTAGAGAAGGACGTAATATTAGAGCAATTGAGGCAGCAACAGGTGTAGAGATTATTGTAGATGATACTCCAGATGCAATTATTCTTTCTTGTTTTGATCCTATTAGAAGAGAAATTGCTCGTTTATCGCTTCATAAATTAGTAACAGATGGTAGAATTCATCCTGCTAGAATTGAAGAAGTTGTAAGTAAAACAGAAAAACAAATTACCCAAGAAATTATAGAAGTTGGTAAAAGAACTGTAATAGATTTAGGAATTCATGGTTTACATCCAGAGTTAATTAAAGCTGTTGGTAGAATGAAATATAGATCTTCTTACGGACAAAACTTGTTACAGCACTCTAGAGAAGTTTCTAATTTATGTGGAATTATGGCTGCAGAAATGGGCTTAAATTCTAAAGTTGCAAAGCGTGCAGGTTTATTACATGATATTGGTAAAGTACCAAATGAAGAAAGTGAACTTCCACATGCTTTATTAGGTATGCAATGGGCAGAAAAATATGGTGAAAAACCAGATGTTTGTAACGCTATTGGAGCTCACCATGACGAAATAGAAATGAAGAGTTTAATATCACCAATTGTACAAGTTTGTGATGCTATTTCTGGAGCAAGACCTGGAGCAAGAAGACAGGTATTAGATTCTTACATTCAACGTTTAAAAGATTTAGAAGATATTGCTTTTGGTTTTACTGGAGTTCAAAAAGCATATGCTATACAAGCAGGACGTGAATTAAGAGTTATGGTAGAAAGTACAAAGGTAAATGATGCAAAAGCATCTGAATTATCTTTTAGTATTTCTCAGAAAATTCAAAATGACATGACGTATCCTGGTCAAGTAAAAGTTACTGTAATTAGAGAAACTAGAGCTGTAAACGTAGCTAAATAATCTCAAAGAATTATATTTAATTGAATAAAAAAATCCTGCCAAAAGCAGGATTTTTTTATTTTCTAGGATGAAAGCTTTCTACAACTTCTTTTAAATACGTTTTATCTACATGCACATAAACTTCTGTAGTTGTTATGCTCTCATGACCTAACATTTGTTGTATTGCGCTTAAATCTGCGCCATTTTGTAATAAATGAGTTGCAAATGAATGTCTTAATGTATGAGGGCTAATTTTCTTTTTTAAATCGATTTTAATAGCTAAATCCTTTAAAATCATAAAAATCATTTGTCGGGTTAATTCTTTTCCTCTTCTATTTAAAAATAAAGTATCTTCAAATCCTTTTTGAGGTTGAATATGAGTTCTAATTTCTTTTTGATAAATTAAAATATACTTTTGTGCCTGTTGATGAATTGGAACATACCTTTCTTTATTTCCTTTTCCTAAAACTCGTATAAAACCTTCTTCAAAAAAGAGATCAGATATTTTTAAAGTAACCACTTCACTAACTCTTAAACCACAACTATACATAGTTTCTAAAATAGTTCTGTTTCTTTCTCCTTGAGAATGACTTAAATCTATTGCAGAAATTAATATATCAATTTCTTCTTGACTTAAAGTATCTGGTAACTTTCTACCAATTTTAGGTGTTTCTACTAAATCTGTAGGATTTGTGTTTCTGTAATCTTCAAAAACTAAATAATCAAAAAAACTACGCAAGCCAGAAATTATTCTTGCCTGACTTCTAGGATTTACTTTTTTAGCAATATCATAAATAAATTGTTTTACAACACTACCATCAATAGAAATAGGGGAGATATTAATTTCATTTACATCTAGAAAAAGACATAACTTTTCTATGTCTTTGGAGTAACTATCAATTGTATTTTTAGAAAGACCTCTTTCTATTTTTAAATACATTTGATAATCTTTAATTGCATTTTGCCATTTCATAATGTAAATTTAGTAAATAAAAAAACCATCCTAATAAGGATGGTTTTTTAAAAATATAAAAATATTTTTTAGAATGTTTTAGAATAACTTCCGTTTTTAGGTTTTAAGTCTCCAGTAATAATTAGAATTAAATCTATTAATGCCCAAATACCTAAACCACCTAGAGTTATTAATTTAAGAACTCCTAATAAAGTATATCCTAAATAAAATCTGTCTACACCTAAACCTCCTAAGAAAAGAGATAATAATAAAGCTGTTACTTGGCTTTTTCCAGAGCTAGCTGCAGCTGCATAAGTTGTAACTTCTTTTTTTTCTACTTTGTTGTCTTTAATTACTTCAACAATTTCTTTGTTTTTTTTAACAGGAAAAGAAGCTTGAGTGTTAAAAGAGAATGCAAAGAATGCAAATAATAATGTGTAAATAGTTAATGATTTTTTCATAAAGGTTGATTTTTTTTAAGTTATTTTGTCAAATATATAAGATTTAGATGAATAAAAATATTTTAATTATTATTAGTTTTTTAAGTGTTTTAAACTTGTTTTCTCAAGAAAATAAAGAGTTTGATTATGAGTTACTTGGTGCTTTGGTATTAGATTCTAATCAATTAATTTCCTATAAAATTCAATTTAATGCAAATGAAAATGGATTTATAGAAGGTTATTCTTACACAGATCTTTCTGGAGAAAACGAGACGAAATCTTATATAAGAGGTTATTATAACTCAAAAAATAAAAACATTCAATTTAAAGAAAGTGATATTTTATATACTAAATCTAAATTTTTACCAGAAGAGTTTTGTTTTGTAAGCTTTAAAGGTCAATTTAAAGGAGAAACAAAAAAGAAATTATTAAACGGTAAATTTATTGGTATTTATGATGATAAAGATACTTGTGCAACAGGAAACTTGAAATTGGTAAGTACTAAGTTTGTAGAGAAAAAAATAAAAAAACTTTACAAAAAAGTAAAAAAGATAGATAAAATTAAAAAAATAGACAGTGTTGTTATAGCAGAAATAAAACCAGAAAATTATTTAAAAAAGTTTAGCGAGACAAAAATTAAATCTGGTGAACAAGTTTCTGTTTTTGTATATACAAGTAAATTGAAAATGGAAATTTGGGATTATGGAAAAGAAGATGGAGATGTTATTACAATTTTAAATAATAATGTTCCGATTTTAGAGAACTATTCAGTAAAAAAGAAAAAGAAAACCATTATTGTTGATTTAAAAGACAAAAATAATTCAATAAAAATAATAACAGTAAATTCTGGTAAGCTAAAAACCAATACTGCTAAGTTAAAATTATATGATTTTAGAAGACAATATGAAGTTATTGCAGACTTAGAAGAGGGTAAAGAGGCAATTATTAATATTGTTAAACTAAAAGTGAAAAAGTAAAAAGCAACAATTTTTCATTTGAGTTCATTTTAGATTTTATAGAGCACATTCTTAAGCAGAAACAAATATACTTTTGTATCAGAAATTAAAATTAATCTAAAATTATAATTATGAAAAAAGTTTTATTTATTGCATTTATAGCAATTGCAAGTTTAGGAACAGTGAATGCACAAGAAGGAGTTTTAAATGGAGGATTTAATGTTGGAATACCAACAGGTGATGCAAATGACTTTTATGGATTAACATTAGGAGCAGAATTGAATTATATGTTTCCTGTTGCCTCTGGTTTTACTTTAGGACCATCTGTACAATACTCTCATTTTTTTGGTAAAGATGTAGACTTTGGTGCTACAACTATAGAAGTTTCTGATGCTTCTTTTTTACCAATTTCTGGTGCAGCAAGATTTAATGTTTCAGATAAATTTGTAGTTGGTGCAAATGTTGGTTATGCACTAGGTTTAAGTGATGGTTTAGATGGTGGTTTTTACTACAGACCTGTAGTTGGTTACAAAATAGGTAATACAACACAATTAAATATTTCTTATTCTGGTATTTCAAATGATGGAGTAGATGTTAATAATGTAAGTTTAGGAGTTATGTTTGGTATTTAATACTATCAATTAACTTATATAATAAAAACGGAAGCTTTTAGCTTCCGTTTTTTTATGAAAAAAATGTATTTTTGAATTATGAAAATTATAATTATAAACGGACCAAATTTAAATCTTTTAGGTAAAAGAGAACCAGAAATTTATGGTTCTCAAACTTTTGAAGATTATTTTAGAGAGTTACAACTTAGGTTTAAAGAAGTAGAAATTTCTTATTATCAAACTAATATTGAAGGAGAAATTATAGACAAATTACATGAAGTTGGTTTTAGTTATGATGGAATTATATTAAACGCAGCTGCTTACACACATACATCTGTTGGTATAGGAGATGCTATAAAAGGAATTGAAACTCCGGTTGTAGAAGTTCATATCTCTAATATACATGCTCGTGAAGAGTTTAGGCAGCACAGTTATATTTCTCCAAATGCTAGTGGTGTTTTATTTGGTTTTGGCTTAAAAGGATATGACTTGGCTATACAAAGTTTTATTTAAAACTTTAAAATTTAACTACAATTGAAGTAACATTTTTATATCAGCTCTTTCATAATGAACATCTTTTTCTAAAGGTATTTCAACAAAACCTACTTTTTTATAGAGGTTTATTGCTGGTACTAATTTCCTGTGACTGTAAAGAGTAATGCTATCCCATTTTTTCTCTTTTGCAAATTCTATACAATAATCTATTAATTGCTTTCCAATTTTTTGACCATGAAACTCTGGTAAAACAGCCATTTTACTTAACTCAAAAAAAGTATTTTGATTAATAAAAGCAACTGTACCAATAACTTTCTCCTCATTTTTAATAAAAAAGATAAAACCACCGTTATTAATAATGTATTCTTTTGGGTTACTTAAAACTTTTTCGTCATAAGGTTCTACATAAAAATATTTCTCTAACCATTCTACATTCAGGTCATAGAAATTTTTAGAATATTTATTATCAAAAGGTATAATTTTATAATTTGTATTTTTCAAATTGAAAACATTTAGTTTGTACGTATTACCGTAAAAATACTTCGTTTCAACGAAAGTTTATAAAAAATCTATTAAAATAATTTATATTTGTATTTCCTCTATAAAACGATTTATGCAAAAGGATAAGTGGCTTTTTGAAATTACGCCAAAAAATAATTTACTAGATTTTAACTTAAAAGAAGTTTGGCAGTATAGAGATTTATTAATGCTTTTTGTAAAGCGAGATGTTGTTACTTTATATAAGCAAACAGTTTTAGGGCCTCTTTGGTATTTAATTCAGCCTTTATTTACCTCTATAATTTTTACTTTAGTCTTTAATAATATTGCAGGAATATCAACAGGAAATATTCCTCCTTTTTTATTCAATTTAGCAGGTATTACTATTTGGAACTACTTTAAAGAATGTTTAATAGCAACTTCAGATACTTTTAAAAAGAATGAAGCAATCTTTGGAAAAGTATATTTTCCAAGAGTTATTATGCCAATGTCTATAGTTGTTTCTAATTTGTTGAAATTTGGAATTCAAATATTTATATTTATATGTTTCTATTTATATTATTATTTAACAGGATATGAAGTAGCTCCTAATAAATATATTTTATTTTTCCCTTTATTGGTTGTTTTAATGGGAATGATTGGTTTAGGTTTAGGAATGATAATTTCTTCTATGGTTACTAAATATAGAGATTTAACTTTTCTAGTTTCATTTGGTGTTCAATTATTAATGTATTTATCAGCAGTAATGTATCCTCTAGATTTAATGAGAGAAAAATTAACAAATGTTGAAAAAGGTACTGACTATTCTTGGATTGTAGATTTTAATCCAATCGCTCATTTGATAGAATTTGGTAGGTACATACTTTTAAATGATGGAAATTATTCAACTTTTGGTTTAATTTACACTATAATATTTACAATTATTGTTTTCTTTTTAGGATTATTAATTTTTAATAAAACTGAAAAAACTTTTATAGATACAATTTAGATATGAGTAAAGACGTAATTTTAAAAGTTGAAAACCTATCTAAACAATATCGTTTAGGAACAGTAGGTACAGGAACAATTAGTCATGATTTTAATCGTTTTTTAGCGAGAATTCGTGGTAAAGAAGATCCGTATTTAAAAATTGGTGAATCTAATGACAGAGCTTCTAAGGGAGAATCTGAATATGTTTGGGCATTAAAAGATATTAATTTTGAAGTAAAAAGAGGAGAAGTTTTAGGGATTATAGGAAAAAATGGAGCAGGTAAATCTACACTTTTAAAAATTCTGTCTAAAGTAACTGGTCCAACCACAGGTTCTATAAAATCTAATGGTAGAATAGCTTCTTTATTAGAGGTTGGTACAGGTTTTCATCCAGAAATGACCGGTAAAGAAAATATCTTCTTAAATGGAGCAATTTTAGGGATGACAAAAAAAGAAATTTCTGATAAATTAGATGAAATTGTTGAGTTTTCTGGCTGTGAGCGTTATATAGATACACCTGTAAAGCGTTACTCAAGTGGAATGAAAGTTCGTTTGGCTTTTGCAGTTGCTGCACATTTAGAGCCAGATATTTTGGTTGTTGATGAAGTTTTAGCTGTTGGTGATGCGGAGTTTCAAAAGAAAGCGATAGGTAAAATGCAGGATATTTCTGGTAAAAATGGAAGGACAGTATTGTTTGTAAGTCATAATATGGCAGCAGTTAAAAATCTATGTACAAGAGGTGTTGTTTTAGAAAATGGTAAGACTGTTTTTGGAGGTCGTACTAATGAAGCTGTAGACTATTATTTGAATAATAATAGCTCTAAAAATAGAGTTATTAAAGATTTAATTTCTAATAGTAAGGTTTTTGTAGATAAGGTAACATTAGCCTCTTTAAATGCTAAAGGAATTGCAATTACAGGTAAACCTTTAGATATTGTTTTTACTTTATCAAATAAAAAGAATTTAAAAATAGATTCATTAAGGTTAGATTTTAAAATTGATGATAATATGGGAAAACGAATTTGTTGGTTTAGTTCAGATACAACAAGTGGTCTAAAATTTAGCAATTTAACAAACCCTAAACTTATTTTTAAAATAGATAAATTACCAATCATGCAAGGTGAATTTGTACTTTCATTTAATTTAATTTTAAATTCTGAAATAGTACAAGATGTTCAAGATTATTTATATTTTGATATTAATGAGGGAGCTTATTACAATAGTTCACTTAAAATTACACCAAAGCACACACCTATTCTTTTAGATTATAAAATAGTTACAGAATAATGAAGTTTAAACATTACGTAATTACAAGATTTAATTTATCTAATAAATGGTCAGAAGATAAATTAAATAATAAAGTTTTAGATACAAACTGGTTAAAGAACAGGTATATATTATTCGAAAATTACTGTTTACCTTCAATGTTAAGTCAGACAAATAAAAATTTTGAATGGTTTGTTTATTTTGATACTGATACATCAGAAGAATTTATTCTTAAAAATAAAGCAATTACTGAAAAATTCAAAAATTTTCAACCCAAATATATAGATAGTTATCAGGAGTTTGAGGTTAATTATATAAACGAAATAAATAAAGATGCTCAGTTTCATAACTTAGATTTTGTATTAACAACCAGATTAGACAATGATGATGCTTTGAACATGTTTTTTATTGAAGAACTTCAAAAAACAAATTTAAATGGTACTAAGTTATTAGAATTCCCAACAGGTTTAACTCTAAATATTAATAATAATTTAGAATTAAGAGAATATAACTCTAGATATAATCCTTTTATAAGTTTATTAGAAAAAGTTGATGATAAAAATGATGCTTTAGGAATTTATAAAAGAGAACATGGTAACTGGAAAGGGTTTGATACTGAAATAATATCTGATAAACCGTTCTGGATTCAAGTTATTCATGAAAAAAATTTATATAATAGAGCTAAAGGGGATCTTGTGCTTCCTGGAAAATTGAAAAACTTTAAAATTGAAAAACCTTTTTTATCATTTAGGTACAGATTACCTATAATTATAAAAAAAATAAAAAAAATAATAAAGAGTTTATGATTTCAAAAATAAAAAAGGTTATACTAGATAATAAAATTAAACAAAGAAACATCTTATATCAAGTCAGAGAGAACCATTGGGCAGATGTTTATCATGATAGTATTAAAGGCATATCCTTTCTACAAACACTTCCCTTAAATATAGGAAGATGGGCTGGTGGCTATCCTTTTTTTTATGTTTTAAATAGAGTTTTAAAAGATTTTAGACCAAAATCTATTTTAGAAATGGGCCTAGGTGAATCAACTAAATTTGTTTCCTTGTATTTAGATAATTACTTAACAAATACCAATCATAATGTTTTAGAACAAGATGAAAAATGGGTCGCCTTTTTTAATGAAAATTTTCAACTTTCAGAAAAGTCAAAAATTGTCTTATCACCTTTAACAACTAAAACCATTGATAATTTTAAAGTAAATAGTTATAAAGACTTATCTGTTGTCGAAAATGAAGTTTATAATTTATACCTTATAGATGGTCCTTTTGGTAGCGATAATATATCTAGATATGAAATTGTAGAATTATCTAAAAAATTTAAAATAGGAGATGAATTTATAATTATTATGGATGATTATAATAGAATAGGGGAACAAAACACTATTAATAAATTATTAGATGTTTTAAACTCTAAAGGAATAACGTTTTATTCAAACATATATTCTGGTCTTAAATCTGTTTTTATTTTAGGAACAGAAAAATATAAACATGTAAGATCTCTTTAATGACTTTAATTACTATTGTAATTCCTACTTTTAATAGGACAGATTTAATTTTTAACTGTTTAACAAGTATAATAGCACAAACCCATAAAAATTGGGAATGTATTATTGTAGATGATCATTCGAAGAGTGATTGTTATCAGTTACTTTATAATTTCTGTAAGAAAGATGATAGAATTAAATTACATAAAAGACCTGTCAACTTAAAAAAAGGAGCTAATGCTTGTAGAAATTATGGTTTAGACATTTCTAAAGGAGAGTATATAGTTTTCTTTGATAGTGATGATTTATTGAAACCGGAAAAATTAGAGAAACAATTAAAATTAATAAAAAAAACAAATAAAAAATACGTTATAAGCCAATCTGAAGTTGTAGATACTATTACTAATTCTAGACGGCCTTGGGGAAACATAGAAACAATTTCTCCTTTTGAAGATTATATTCAATTTAAAGCCACATGGCCAATAGGTGCTATTTTGCTGGATAAGAAGTATTTAAATTCGATAAACTTAAAATTTAATGAGAACCTAGCTCAATCTCAAGAATATGATTTTTATTTAAACTTATTAAAACAAAATTCAGATTTTTCAATTGATAATACTGTCTTAAATACAATTATTTGGCATCCTGAAAGTATTTCTTTTTCTAAAAATAATTATTACAATAAATCAAAGTCATCAATATATGTAAAATACAAATTATTGGTAAATAATAAACTTAAAGAAGAAACTCAACTATTTCTCATAAAAGATATTTATAGAATATACTTTCAAAGTATGATGAATAAAGATTTAAAAACTGGTTTTATTAGCGGTTTATACTTTTTAAAATCTCACTTTTATTTATATTCTAATTTAAAGAAGAAGTTTCCTAAGCATTCTTTTTACGTTTTAATTAGTTATTTTGTTTTTGGATTATTTAACAAAGGTTATAGGTTTTTAAACTTAAAGATTAATTAAATGAGTACTATTTATTTTATTTGTCCGGATTCTAATAAACCTGCTGGTGGAATTAAAAAAATATATAGACAAGTTGATATTTTAAACGAAGCTGGATTTAGTGCATCTGTACTGCATGAAATGCCAGATTTTAGATGTAATTGGTTTAAAAATAATACTAAAATCTCTTACAATAGATCTATTTATAAAGATTTATATAAAAAAATAAATAGAAAAAAAGGTTTATTATTGTCTATTAAAAAAAGTATACAATATTTAATTTCTTCTCTAACTAAAAAAAATAATTCTGTAAAGGCTAGAGTAAATAAAAATGACATTTTAGTTTTTCCAGAATTATTTGGTAATAACATTTCTGATATTAAAAGAGGAATAAAGAAAGTAATTTATAACCAAGGTTGTTATCAAACTTTTTTTGGATATAATTTAGATTTAAAAAACCTTGAAACTCCATATTTAGAATCAGATTTTATTGCCACAATAGTAAATTCAGATGATGCTGTAAACTATATTAAACATGTATTCCCTAAAATTAAATTATTCAAAATAAGGCACGGTTTAGACGTAGAGAAGTTTAATTTTAAAGAGAAAAAATTAAATACCATTGCTTATATGCCAAGAAAGCTAAGAAATGATTTGGTGCAAGTAATAAACATTTTAAAATTTAGAGGTGTTTTAAATAATTGGCATTTTATAGAAATTGATAAGATGACAGAAGAGGAAGTAGCTAAAAAAATGCAAGAAAGTACATTTTTTATTAACTTTTCTGGTAATGAGGGTTTTGGTATTCCTGTTATAGAGGCAATGGCTTGTGGCTGTGTTGTTTTAGGTTATTCAGGTAAAGGAGGCAATGAGTTTTTTAAGAAAGAATTTTCATATAAAATAGAAGACGGAAATGTTCAAGAATTTTCTAGAACTTTAGAACAAGTATTATTAAAGTTTGAAACAGAAAAAAGTAAAATACTCAATAAAGGACTTTTAGCGTCTAAATTTGTTTTAAATGAGTATTCTCTTAAAAATGAAGTATCAGATACTATAAAAGTATGGAACGAAATATTGAAATTGAAAGATGATAAATAAGGTTTCTATAATAATTCCTAGTTATAATCATTCTAATTTTTTAGAAGATAGAATTAATTCGATAATAAATCAAACATACACAAATTGGGAGTTAATTATAATTGATGATAAATCTGATGATGATAGCGTATCAAAATTAAAACTACTTTTAAAGAACTATAATCATAAAATAAAACATTTTATAGTAAATAAAGAAAACTCAGGAAGCGGTTATACGTCATGGAAGTATGGAATTGAATTAGCTGATACTGATTATATATGGATTGCTGAGACAGATGACTATTCTGAAAAAACATTTTTAGAAGAGTCAATAAAAGTTCTGATTAAAGATAAAGAAGTAGCTTTAGTATTCTCATCTAGTAGTTATGTAGATGAAAATAAAAAGTTTATGTACGATTCATTAAATAGAACTAAAGATTTATCTGTTAAATATGGAGAAAATAAGACTTTCGACTCTAGTAGGTTTTTATTAGCAACTTGTTCTAACCCATATATTATTAATGGAAGTAGTGTTGTTTTTAAGAACCCTAAAGAAAAGAAAATACCAAACCATATTTTTGAGAAAGGTTTGTCTACAGATATTTTTTTATGGACATTTTTAATCTCAGGTAAAAAATTTGGTTTTATAAATAAAAAATTAAACTTTTTTAGAAGACATGCAAATTCTACTACTGAGATTTTAAATAAAAATAAATTAAAACAGGTATATGTAGAAAGAATAGAGTTCTTAAACTATTTTAAACTATCTAACTATTTTAAACCCTTATTAAACTCTTACATTAGTAATTATGTTTGGTCCAATAAAAACGATATATTTAACTCTAAGTTTCTTAATAAGTTAGAAACTAAGAAATTTGTTCAGTTAAATTATTACACGTTTTTAATTTCTTATGGTCTAAAGAAAATCAATAAAAAAATTTTTAATGGATAAGATAAAAATAAATTTTATAGATTTTTGGGAAGGTTTCAATAAAGTTGACAATTATTTCTATAATATTTTAAGTACTAAATACTCTGTAATTATAGATGATAACCCAGATATTATTTTATACTCTTGTTTTGGTGAAGAATATTTGAATTATAATTGTAAAAGAATTTTTTACACAGGAGAAAATATTAGACCAGATTTTTCGGCTTGTGATTTTGCATTCACTTTTGACTTTAATACTCGTTCAAATCATTTTAGATTACCCTTATATTCATTATATATTGATGGGCATAAAATGAACAATTACCTTTTAAAAGAAAAAACTAGAGAAGAGCTAATATCTATTTGGGATAAGAAAACAAAATTTTGCTCTATGTTAGTTTCTAGTCCTAAATCATCATTTAGATTAGACTTTTTTAAAGAATTATCTCAGTTTAGAAAAATAGATTCTGGAGGTAAAATTTTTAATAATGTTGGAGGTAGAGTTAAGGACAAAGTTGAGTTTATAAAAAAATACAAATTTGTTTTAGCTTTTGAAAACTCTTCTTTCCCTGGTTATACAACAGAAAAAATTTTAGAGCCAATTTTTGTAGATTCAATTCCAATTTATTGGGGTAATAAATTTATAGAAAGAGATTTTAATCCTAAAAGATTTATAAATTATAATGATTTTAATTCTGTAGAAGATATATATAAACGTTTAATAGAAATTGAGAACAATCCAAATATTGCCTTAGATATTTTAAGTGAACCAATTTATAATATTAACAAAATATCTCACTTAGATGAAAAGAAAAAAGTATTAGAAATAATTTCTAAAATAATAGTTGCAGATTCTAAGCCAATTGCCAAAACATTTTTAAAGTATGTGCATACATTAAAAAGGTTAAAGAAAAAAGTTTATAAGAAATTTATAAAAAAGAAGAAAAATAGTTTTGAATAACCAAAATCTAATTAGTGTTATTATACCTACTTTTAATAGATTAGATTTTTTAGAAGAGGCAATATTAAGTGTAGTAAACCAAACCTATAAAGAAATAGAAATATTAGTTATAGATGATGGCTCTGATATAAAATATGCAGAAGAAATTTGTAATAAATATAACCAATGTGTTTATTTATATAAAGAAAATGGAGGTTTATCTTCAGCAAGAAATTATGGAATTAGAAAAGCTAAAGGTAATTTTATAGCTTTTTTAGATGATGATGACTTATGGAGACATGATAAAATTGAAATTCAATTGAAATCTCTAAAAGATAATCCCGATATAGACTGTATTCATAGTTCAGCTAAAGTTATTAATGAAAAAGGTATTAAAACAGGAGAAATAATAGGTGCTTCAGATGATAAAGCACATAAAAGGTCTGGATATGTTTTTTGGAATGCACTAGGGGTTTGGGTAGTAAAATCTCCAACACCTTTAATTAGAAAAAAAGTTTTTAAAAATTATTTATTTTTTGATGAGACAATTAGGGTGGGAGAAGATATAGACTTTTATCAAAGATTATTTTATAAGCACAAGGTACTCTATATAAATGATTCTTTGGCCTTTTATAGAGAATACAGCAATGCAAATAGATTATCTTTGATGACAGATAAATATATTGGTATAGAAAAAAAATTATATTTGAATCTTAAAAAGTTAGGTTTTAATAGCTTTATAACTAAGTATAAAGTTTTACATAAATTAGCAAATGCAGCTAAAAAAAGAAAATTAAATTCAGGACTAAATGATATTGATGAAAGCTTATTGAATAGGTGTTTAATGTTTGTAAATCCGTTATTTTTTTTAAATAAATATTCTAAATAGAAATGAGAATAGGTAGAAACCCTGAAAAAAAATTACAAAATAAGATTATTCATAAAAAACATAGAATAATAATACCTGTATTTATTCCAAAATCGGATGATGTTTATTATGATAATTTGTTTTCAGTTTTAAAAGTCTCTATTAACTCACTTATTAGAACAACAAATCAGACAGAAACAAATATTTCTATAATTAATAATAATTGTAGGGAAGAAGTTACAAAGTATATAGATAAACTTTTGGACGAAAAAAAAATAGATAAGCATGTTAAACTATCCGTAAATTACGGAAAAGTATACACTATTCTATCAGAAGCAAAAGCTAGTTATGAGCAATTGATTACAATTGCAGATGCAGATGTGTTTTATTTTTCTAATTGGTTTAATGAAACACTAACAGTTTTTAATACCTATGATAAAGCAGGTGTTGTTGCTCCTTTGCCAATGCCTCAATTGGCATATTACAATAACGCATCTCTATTTTTAGATAAATTATTAAAAATTAAAAAAGGCAAGGTAATTTCAGATAATGATCTTTTGTTATTCGAAAAGAGTGTAAACAGTAAAATTTCATTAAAGAAACATAATTGGTTTAAAAATCAATTGTATTTAGAAAAGAATAAAATTCAAGTTTGTATAGGTTCAGGGCATTTTATTGCAACTTATAGAAAAGAGGTTTTAGATAAAATTAAGGTTATAAAACCTATATATAAATTTGAAGATGGCGCAGAGTCATTTCATTTAGATCACCCAATAGATAAGTTAGGCTATTATAGACTTTCTACTATTAAAAGTTATGCTTATCACTTAGGGAATACAATACCCAAATGGGTACAAGATTATGATTTTGGTATAATTATACCTTCTGAGATTAATAATAAAACCAAACGTTTAAAAACGTATTTTCCATATAAATTTAAAGAGATTATCTCTAAAATATATAGAAAATTTACAATTATTTAGAAATACAATGAATTCATTTATAGAAATACAAGGTAGAAAAATAGGAAATGATTATCCACCATTTGTAATTGCAGAAATAGGAATTAATCATGAAGGCTCATTAAAAGTAGCTAAAGAAATGGTTGATGCTGCTTTTAGAGCAGGAGCAGAGTGTGTTAAACACCAAACTCATATTGTAGACGATGAAATGAGTGGAGCTGCTAAAAAAGTAATTCCAGGTAATGCAGATGTTTCTATTTATGAAATAATGAAACGTTGTGCATTAAATGAAGAAGATGAAATTGAATTAAAAGAATATGTAGAAAGTAAAGGAATGATTTTCATTTCTACTCCATTTTCTAGAGCAGCATCAGAAAGGTTAGAAAAAATGAATGTTGCAGCGTATAAAATAGGTTCTGGAGAATGTAATAACTATCCTCTTTTAGAGCATATTGCTACTTTTGGAAAGCCTGTAATTTTAAGTACTGGTATGAATACTATAAAAAGTGTAGCAAAAGCTGTAGAAATATTTGAAAAGGCAAATGTACCATTGGCACTATTGCATACTACAAATTTATATCCAACACCTGTACATTTGGTTCGCTATGGTGCAATGCAAGAATTATCAGAGGCATTTCCTAAAAATATATTTGGCTTATCAGATCATACACTAACAAACCATGCTTGTTTAGGAGCTGTTGCTTTAGGAGCATCAATTTTGGAACGTCATTTTACAGATTACAAACAAAGAACTGGACCTGATATTGTTTGTTCTATGGATGAAGATGATTGTAAAGAGTTGATTAATGGTAGTAATCTTATTTGGCAGATGAGAGGTGGTACAAAAGAACCTGCTAAAGAAGAACAAGTTACTATAGATTTTGCTTTTGCTACAGTTGTAACGATAAAGTCTATTAAAAAAGGAGAAATTTTTTCTAAAGAAAATTTATGGGTTAAAAGACCTGGAACAGGGGAAATTTTAGCAGAAGAATTTAATTCAATTATAGGTAAAAAAGCTTTGAAAGATATTGAGACAGACTCACATTTAAATTGGTTAGATATTGAGTAATCAAAAAAAAATAGTGTTTCTTACAGGAACTCGTGCAGATTTTGGGAAATTAAAATCCTTAATAAAAATAACACAAGAGAACTCTAATTTTGATGTTCAAATATTTGCAACAGGAATGCATTTGGATGAAAAATATGGTGCTACTGTCAATGAGATTTATAAAAGTGGTTTTAAAAATATTCATACTTTTCAAAACCATGTTGGTGCTGAATATATGGATAGAACTTTAGCAAAAACTATAACTGGTTTTTCAGAATATATTGCAGACCAAAAACCAGATTTAATTGTTGTTCATGGAGATAGGGTAGAAGCTTTAGCAGGAGCAATTGTTGGTAGTTTAAATAATATTTTAGTTTCGCATATAGAAGGAGGAGAAATTTCAGGTACCATTGATGAGCTAATTCGTCACTCTGTGAGTAAATTATCTCACTTACATTTAGTTTCAAATGAAGAAGCTAAAAAGAGATTAATACAAATGGGAGAATTAGAAAGTTCTATTTATATTATTGGTTCTCCCGATTTAGATTTAATGAACCCTTCTAATTTACCAAGTTTAAAAGTTGTTAAAGATTATTACGAAATACCTTTTAAAGAGTTCGCAATTGTAATGTTTCACCCAGTAACTACAGATTATAAAAACATAAAAAAAAGTGCTAAAATATTTGTAGATGCATTACTGAACTCTAAAGAAGATTATGTGGTTATCTACCCAAATAATGATTTAGGAACAGAAGAAATTTTGGAAGAATATAAAAGGTTAGAAAATAATACTAGATTTAAAATATATCCTTCTTTGAGATTTGAATATTTTTTGAGGTTATTAAAAGAAACTAATTTTATTATTGGTAATTCTAGTGCAGGAGTTAGAGAAGCACCATATTACAAGGTTCCAACAATAGATATTGGTACAAGACAAAGTAATAGAGCACAAGCAAATTCTATAACTAATGTAGATTATAATTTAGATAAAATTTTATTAGCAATTAAGAACATCAAAATTGTAGAACATAATATTGATATAAATGAGTTTGGAGAAGGAAATAGCAACGAACTTTTCTTAAATTTGTTAAAATCAGATTTAATTTGGAAAGTTAACTGCCAAAAACAGTTTCAAGATTTATAATATGAATGTTCTAGCAATTATACCTGCAAGAGGCGGATCTAAGGGGATTAAGAGAAAAAATTTAATAGCTTATAAAGGCAAACCATTAATGCAATGGACTATCGATGCAGCACTAAATTCTAATTATATAAATGATGTTGTAGTTTCTTCAGATAATGATGAAATATTAGCTTTGGCAAATAATAACAAAGGATTAATTACTTTAAAAAGACCTAAAGAATTAGCCGAAGATAATTCTAGAACAGAGCCTGTTTTAAAACATGTCTTAGAAAGTTTATCACAATCAGATTATAGCCATATTATTTTATTGCAACCTACTTCCCCCTTAAGAACAGTAGAGCATATAGATGAAGCATTTAAGTTATTAAATAAATCAAAAGCTAATTCATTAATTAGTGTTTGTGGTTTAGAAGATCATCCTTTTAAATCTTTTAAATTAGACGAGAATGGATTTTTAGAAGGTATAATAAATAATGATTATCCTTTTTTTCCAAGACAAATATTGCCAAAGACCTATAAAGCTAATGGAGCTATTTATATAATTAAGGTAAATGAATTTAAAAAGAATTACTCTTTATTAACAGATAAAACTATTCATTTTGAAATGAGTAAAGAGAGTAGTAAAGATATAGATACAGTAGAAGATTTAAAATAATTAATAATGAAAATTGTAATAATTGTTCCAGATGGTGTTGGTGTAAGGAACTACTTGTATTCTAAATTTATAGATTATTTGTTAGAAAATAATCATGAAGTTATTATTTATCATAAATTGTCTAAATCTGCAATTGAAGAAATAAAAAGGATAAAACCTAGGCTTAAAAACTTTGAAGATTTATCTAATTTTATCGAAAATGGAAAAGCAAGACTACTAAGAGAAAGTTTAGCATATGCAAGACTTTTACAAAATAAAAAAAAGTTAAAAAATTACTCGATTTTAAAGTTTTGGAATCCTAGTAAAAAAGGAATAAAAAAAAGAATTCTATACTTTTTAGCGGAAGTATTAGGTTTTTTATTATCTAAATCTTCAAATTTAATTCATAAAGCAGATTTATTTTATGAAAAAGAAATTTCAAATAGTGAAGCTACTAATATTAATCTAGATAGATTAAAAAAACTCTCTCCAGATTTTGTTTTAAATCTTCATCAAAGGTCAACATTAGCATCACCTGTAATTTCTGCATCAAAAAAACTTAATATAAAAACTGGGACTGTTATTTTTTCTTGGGATAATGTGCCAAAAGCAAGATTAATTTCAAGATATGATTACTATTTTGTTTGGTCTCAGTTAATGAAAGAAGAGCTATTGCAGCTATATCCTGAAATAGTTTCTGAACAAATAAAAATTACTGGTACACCACAATTTGAATTTTATTTCAACAAGGAACTATATTTAGAGAAAGAAGTTTTCTTTAAATCTTACGGATTAGATATAAATAGGAAAACTATTTGTTACTCTGGAAACGATGCATCATCACCATATGAGGCAAATTATTTAGAAGATATTTGTGAAGAAATAAGTGAAATTGAAGAAAATAATCGTCCACAAATACTTTTTAGAAGATGTCCCGTAGATAAATCAGACAGATTTGACAAAGTTTTAGAAAAATATAAAGGTTTAATTTTTTCTATTGATCCAGATTGGAGAATTGATAAAGAAAACAGAGATTCTTTTGCTACTATTTATCCTACTTTAAATGATGTTAAATTATTGGTTAATACAGTTTTTCATTCAGATCTTGTTATTAATCTAGGAAGTACAATGGCTCATGATTTTGCTGTATTAAACAAGCCTTGTTTTTATTTGAATTATAATCCAGTTAAAAACTCTATTTTTAAGGTAGAAGATGTTTATAGTTTTCAACATTTTAAAAGTTTAAAAGATTTAGATGCTGTTGGTTTCATAAATAATAAAAATGATATAAAGAAAGATATTTACGACACATTATTTTCTTTAAAAGTAATAGGAAAAGATAGAATTAGTTGGTTAAATAGAATTGTTTTACATCCTTTAGAAAATAATTCTAAAAATTTAATTGAAGAAATTGAAGCTATAAATTCACAAAATTAAACTTATGCATATTTGTTATATTACAGCTGAATATCCTGTTTTAAATTTACCTCATGGTGGAGTTGGTACTTTTGTACAAACTTTAGGCTATAAATTAATAAAAAGTAAATTTGATGTAAGTGTCATCAGAATAAGTAATGTTGACAAAGTAGAAGTTGTAAATGATAATGGTGTAAAAGTTTATCTTGTACCTAAAAGTCGTCTTCCATTTTCATTTATTCCAAATTCACTGAAAATAAATAGGCTAATAAAAAAAATTAATAAAAAACATAAAATAGATGTTGTTGAAACATCAGAATTAGGACTTGCTTTTCTAAGAAAAATAAAAGGAATTAAATTTGTAATTAGAATGCATGGTGGTCATCATTTTTTTGCTCTCGCAGAAAAAAGAAATTTAGAGTGGAAAAAAGTGTGGCAAGAAAAAAAATCTTTTAAAAAAGCTGATGATATTGTTGCTGTTTCTAAATATGTAGCAGAAACCACTAAAAAACTATTAAATATAAATGATAAAAAAGTTACTGTAATCTACAACCCTATAGATTTAAATAAGTTTTATCAATCAAATTTAGAAAAAATTGAAGAGCACTCTGTCTTTTTTGCAGGTACTATTGTAGAGAAAAAAGGGATTCGACAATTGATACAATCTTTAGAATATTTAGTTGATGAATATCCTAATATAAAATTATTAATTGCAGGAAGAGATGCTTTTATACCAGGGACTAAAGAGCAATATAGACCGTATTTAGAAGGTTTTATAACAGATAAAATAGCTTCTAACATTCAGTTTTTAGGTATGTTAGATAATAAAGATATTCCTAAATATATAGAAAAAGCACATGTTTGCTGTTATCCTAGTCATATGGAAGCAATGCCAATTGCTTGGTTAGAAGTTTTAGCTATGGGCAAAACTTTTATAGCAAGTAATATTGGCCCAGGTTACGAAGCAGTTTCAAATAAAAAAACAGGAATATTGGTTAACCCCTTTAAACCAATGGAAATTGCGGAAGCGATAAGATTTGTTTTTAAAAATAAAGATTTGTCTAATAATTTTGGTAAAGCTGCCAGAGAAGATGTTTTAAAAAGATTTAATATTGAAGATATTGTGAATGAAAATATTGAGTTTTATAATTTAAAAAAGATTGTTTAAATAAATATGAAAACAATTCTAATAGCACATAATTATGATAAAAATTCTTTTGCAAATTTAAGTTATCAATTAGCACATAGTTTAGCAAGTAAAGGGGATAGAGTTATTTTTATGTCACATAAACCTTATATTAAAGAGGTTTTTGAGAAAAAAATTGGTAAAGGTATACTAATTGTTTCCTCTTGGTCTAGTAAAAACCGTCCAACGGGTTTTAAAGATGTAGTTTGGTTTTATAATATATATAAACAATACAAACCAAGCATAATTATTGGTCATTTTGTGGGAAGTAATATTACTACACTAGTCTCTAAAATTTTATCTTTTAATAAAGCAAAGACTTTTATATATTATCATACTTTATCAAAACAAATTAATACAGATTCTAACACTAAAATCATTAAAAATAAAATTAATTACTACAGGAAGAGGTTTTTTTACTATTTTTTTTGTGATAAATTAATTTGCCCATCTAATCTAGCAAAAATTGATCTTTTAAATTATTTTAAGATAAACAAAGGCGTTGTTGTATTAAACCCAATGGAAGATAGGTTTGTTGACAATTTAATGAATTCGAATACAAATAATATTATTTCATATCTAGGCAGGTTAGATAGCTCAAAAGGAGTTATAGATATGATAGAAGCTTTTAAGATATATAAGAAAAAAAATATAAATTCTAAATTAATATTACAAATTGCAGGCTCTGGTAAATATGAGAAAACTATAAAAATGCAAGTTAATAATTTAGAAGACATTAAATTTTTAGGTAATCTAGATTATAAAGAAGTTGATAACTATATTAAAAATAGTAGTTTTATAATTATTCCATCTAAAATTGATAATTTACCAACCGTAGGATTAGAAGCTTTAATGAATTCTACACCAATATTATTATCTTCTAAAACAGGTCTGTCTGAATATTTAAAAGATAACGAAAACTGTTATTTGTTTTTACCCGAAATAGAAAAAATATTAGAATTATTTAAAAAAGTTGAAGATAATTTTATTGAATACACATATTTAAGAAAAAATGCAAGACAAAGTTATTTAGATAATTTTTCAATGGATAAGTATATTACTAAAATGGAAGAAATCATAAAATGAAATTTTTAGTAATAACTCACGCTATCCACAAGTATAAAAACGATCAATTTTTCTCCTACGAACCATATGTAAGAGAAATGAATATTTGGTTTAAAAATTTAGATGAAATTACTATTCTTTGTCCTATTAAAAAGAATAAAGTAGACGAAATAGATTCTAGCTACAACAATAAAAAAATAACTTTTAAGAATTTAAAAGATTTTAATATTACAACATTTAAAAATTTATTGAAGTCAATATTAGTAATTCCAAAAAACATTCTTGTCATATTTAAAGCAATGCTTAAAGCAGATCATATACATCTTAGATGTCCTGGAAATATGGCTTTATTAGGTTGTTTTGTACAGGTTTTCTTTCCAAATAAATCTAAAACAGTTAAATATGCTGGTAATTGGGATCCTAATAGTAAGCAACCAATTACATACAGAATACAGAAATGGATAGTTTCAAATACATTTCTTACAAGAAATTGCAAAGTATTAGTTTATGGAGAATGGAAGAATCAATCTAAAAATATTGTTCCTTTCTTTACAGCTTCTTATAATGAAAATGAAATTAAACAGGTAAAACAAAAAAATCTATCAGGAAGTATTAATTTTATATTTGTTGGTGCCTTTACAAAAGGGAAACAACCTTTTTTATGTGTTAAAATTATAGAAAACCTTATTTCTAAAGGTTATAATGTACAGTTAAATATGTATGGAAATGGGGAAGAGTTTCATAAAATTAAAGATTATGTTAACCAAAAATCATTATCAAAAAATGTTATACTTCATGGAAATCAATCTAAAGATGTAATAAAAAAAGCATTTATAGATTCACATTTTTTATTATTTATATCTAAATCTGAAGGTTGGCCAAAAGTAGTTGCAGAAGCTATGTTTTGGAAATGTTTACCAATTGCCTCTAACGTTTCTTGCGTAAATTATATGTTAGATAACGGTAACAGAGGTATTGTTGTAGATGCAAATATCAATGAGAAAATTTTACTTAAAAATATTGAAAGTATTTTAAATAATAATACAGAGTATCAAAAGAAAGCTTTTGAAGCACAGAACTGGTCGCACAATTATACATTAGATAAATTTGAAATTGAAATTCAAAAAATTTTGAACGATGAATAATTTAGGAGTTATACAGGTAATTGATACCTTAGAAACAGGAGGTGCTGAAGTTCTAGCGGTAAATATTACCAATGGTTTAATAGAGGAAAATGTAAACTCGCATATTTGTGCTACAAGAAAAGAAGGTCCATTGCTAAATAATCTTAAAGATAAGTCTAATTATATCTTTCTTAATAGAAAAAAAATTATTGATTTTAATGCTCTTGTAATATTTAAAAAATACTTAAAGAAGAATAATATTTCTATCATTCATGCACATGCTACTTCTTATTTTTTTGTTTTTTTGATAAAGTTAATTTCTCCAAAAACAAAAGTTATTTGGCACAATCATTATGGTAATAATTTAAGCTTAAAAGGATTTAAATTATTAATTTTAAAAATTTCAACTTATTTCTTTCGCTCAATTATAAATGTTAACAAAGAGCTTAATCTTTGGGCGATTAAAAAACTTTGTTCTAAAAATGTATTTTATCTTATGAATTTTGCTTTTCTTGGAAACAAAGAAAAGTTAACTACATTAAAAGGACAACAAGACAAGAGAATAGTTCATTTAGCTAGTTTTAGACCTGAAAAAGATCATGAGAATCTAATAATGGCATTTTCTCACTTTGTAAAAAACAATAAAGATTGGACATTACATTTAGTTGGTAGAATTGATAAAAATGAATATTCGAAAAAAAATATGAAGTTGATTAAGGCTTTAGGTTTAGAAAAACATATTTTTGTTTATGGAACTTGTTTTGATATTCATAATATTTTGTCACAAGCAAGTATTGGAGTTTTATCTTCAAAATCTGAAGGTTTACCAATAGCTATGTTAGAATACGGATTAGCTAGTATACCAACCATTGTAACAGATGTTGGAGAATGCTCTAATGTTATAAAAAACAATATTTCTGGAATTGTAGTTAAACCAAACAATTATTTAGAATTATCTGAAGGTTTTAAAATTTTAGCAAATTCAGAAGAGAAAAGAAAAAAGTTTTCTGAAGCATTTAATATTAATGTTGAGAAAAATTATTCAAAAGAAAGCTTTTTTAAAGAACTTATAAATATTTATAAAATATAATTTGATAGAAAAAATATTACAAAATAAATTAACTTTTATTTTAATCCATATCTTTCTTGGTTTTTTAGGAACACTTCCTTTATTTCCTAAATTATATGGTTTATTAGTTTTAATTATCCCAATTTATATCATTTTCTTAACTAAAAATAAAAATGAGGAAGCATTTATGTTTGCTGTTTATATTGTAGGGGCAGAAGTTTTTATAAGAATGACAGGAGGTTTCATATTATATGAAATGGGTAAATATTCAGTAATTTTATTCTTAATTTTGGGTGTTTTTGTAGGTGAATTTAAACAAAAATTCTCTGTACAATATGTATTTTATATACTATTGTTGTTACTCGGTATTATATTTACAAAAGTTCCAGAAGGAGAATCTTTAAGAAAAAATATATTATTTAACTTAAGTGGACCAATAGTCTTAGGTGTTGCTGCCTTTTATTTTTATCAAAGACCAATTAGTAAGCAAAAGTTAATGGATGGACTTTTTTTTATTTTACTTCCACTTTTTTCAATGATTTGTTATTTGTATTTTAGAACTCCAGATCTAAAAGAAATAGTTTTTGGGGGTGAGGCAAATTTTGTAACTTCTGGTGGTTTCGGGCCAAACCAAGTTGCTACAGCTATTGGTCTTGGTATGTTTGCTCTAACTGTTTATATACTTTCTAAAGAAAAATTGACTGGCTATATTTTTTTAGACTCTATTTTTTTAGTTTATTTTAGTTATAGAGGTTTATTAACTTTTTCTAGAGGAGGAATTCTTACAGCAGCTATTTCACTTTTATTATTTTCTTTCTTTTTTTTACTCTATAAAAAAGTTTCTTTTAATACATTGTTTAAATATTTTCTTGTATCAGCTTTCTTTACTCTGGCGATTTGGATATATACATCAGGAATAACTGGAGGAATGTTAAATAATAGATATACTGGTAAAAATTCTATAGGTGTCCAAAAAGACATTACTACTGGTAGAATAGATATACTTGAGATTCAATTAGGTAATTTTTTAAAAGAACCATTGGGAATTGGTGTTGGAAATGGAAAATACCAAAGAATGAAACGAGGTGAAGGTACAACAGCCGCTTCGCATAATGAAGTTGGAAGATTACTAGAAGAGCATGGATATATTGGTTTTTTTCTCCTGATTTTATTGCTAACTGTTCCTCTGTTTAATTTTTTAAGAGGTAGTTATTATCAAAAAGCGTTTATTATTTCTTTTTATGCTATTTGGTTTTTGACTATTAATCATTCTGCAATGAGAATTGCTTTACCAGGTTTCTTATATGCGCTCAGTTTAATTAAAATAACTGATTATGAAGAAGATTAGCATTTTATATATAGGTAATAACCTTACTAAAAAAACAAAATACAATTCTACTTTAACAATTTTATCTAATTTACTTTCTAAAGAAGGCTATAATATTACTATTTCGTCAGATAAACAGAATAAGTTATTAAGACTTATTTCAATGTGTCTTTCAGTAATAAAACTTAGGAATAAAGTAAGTTATATATTAATTGATACTTTTAGTACAAGTAACTTTTATTATGCTTTATTAACGTCTCAAATAGCTCGCTTTTTTAAAATAAAATATATTCCAATATTGCATGGTGGAAATTTGCCTTATAGAATTTCTAAGAATCCGCTTTTATCAAAATTAATTTTTAAAAACTCTTTTAAAAACATTGCACCTTCATTCTATTTAAAAAATGAATTCGAAAAACAAGGGTATAAAACTCAATTTATACCAAATATATTAGAGATTGAGGATTATAATTTTATAGAAAGATTAAACATACAACCAAAAATTTTATGGGTAAGAGCTTTTAAAGAAATTTATAATCCAACTTTAGCTATAAAAGTTTTAAATTTACTTAAAATAGACTTTCCCGAAGCAAAACTTTGTATGGTTGGACCTTTTGTTGACACCTCGTATACAAATACTTTGGAATTAGTTAAAAACTTAAAATTAGAAAATTCTGTAGAGTTTACAGATGTTCTTTTAAAAGAAGACTGGCATAAAAAATCAGAAGAATTTGACATTTTTATTAATACGACTAATTTTGATAATACTCCAGTTAGTGTAATGGAAGCAATGGCTTTAGGTCTTCCGGTTGTAAGTACAAACGTGGGTGGTCTTCCTTTTTTAATTGATAATAAAATAGATGGTTTACTTGTAGAAAAAGAAAATGAAATTGTAATGACATCTGCTATTAAGTCTATTTTAAATAATAAATTTCCTGATTTAGTTTTTAATGCTAGAAAAAAAGTTGAAGGATTTAGTTGGCAAAATAATAGACAAAAGTGGTTAGAAATACTTAAATAATGTTTTATAAACTAATATATCTTTTAGGTCAAAAATATAGAAACCCATCTCTTGGTAAAATATATAATTCATTAAAAAAATCTGAGAAATGGTCTTTAGACGAGTTAGAAAATTATCAACTTAAAAAGCTAAAAGAAATTTTAAATATTGCTTATAATAATTCATCATTTTATAAAAGTAAGTTTGACGAATTACATATAAATATTTTTGAAATTAATAAGTTAAGCGACATTAAAAAAATACCAATTCTAACAAAAAAAGAATTAATTGGTTTTTCAAATGAGATTCACACGAATTTAAAGTTTAAAAAAAGTTTTTTGGCAACAACTTCAGGTACTTCAGGTCAGTCATTAAAATTCCTTAGAGAAGAAGCTGCAGATTCATTTAATAGAGCCTCATCACAAAGAGGTTATTCTTGGTATAACATAAACCCTTGGGATAAAAATGGCTATTTTTGGGGTTTTAATTTCTCTACATTCGCTAAGGTTAAAAATAAAATATTTGACAGATTACAAAATAGATTTAGAATTTTTAGTTTTGAAGAAAAATCATTAAAAAAATTCATAAGAAAAACACAATCAGCTGCATACATTCATGGATATTCTTCTATGATATATCAAACTGCTGTTTTATTAAATAAATTGAATTTACCTATACCTACTAATTTAAAATTAGTAAAAGGAACTTCAGAGAAGATTTTTGAAAGTTATCAAAAAGAAATTGAAAAAGCTTTTGGCACAAAAATGATAAGCGAATATGGTGCTACAGAGTCAGGAGTTATAGCATTTGAGTGTAAAGAAGGTAGTTTGCATATTAATATGGAAGGTGTAATTGTTGAAGAAATTGATAATGAAATTTTAATAACAAATCTTCAAATGAAATCTTTTCCAATAATACGTTATAAATTAGGGGACTATGTTTCTTTAGCTCCTAGAGAAAAAAAATGTTTGTGTGGTAAAGAGCATTTAATTATTGAAGAAATAACAGGTAGAATAGGAGAGGTTATACAAGGAAAAGAAAATACATACCCTAGTTTGTACCTTTATTATATCTTTAAAAACATATCTAAAACAGAAAATATCAACTTAAATTATCAAGTAATTCAAGAAAAAAAAGGAAATTTAACTTTTTTAATTCAAGAAAAGATTGAAATTGAAACTGAAGAAAAATTAAAAAAAGAAATATATAAATATTTTAAATTTGATATTATTTTTAAAATTAATACAGAATCAAAATTAAAAGTATCCAAAGGAAAATTAAAAAACTTTATATCAGCTATAAATGAATAATTTAGTATCTATAATTACACCAAACTTTAATTCATCAAAATATATAAAAGATACTATTAAAAGTGTTTTAAATCAAACATATGAAAATTGGGAATGGATAATTACAGACGATGGTTCTACAGATGAATCTGCAGAATATATTAAAAATTTATGTATTGAAGATTCTCGAATTAAATTATTTAAACAAACAAACTTAGGTCCTGCAAAAGCAAGAAATAACTCTATTAAAAATGCTAAAGGTCAATATTTAGCCTTTTTGGATAGTGATGATATTTGGTTTCCTGAGTTCTTATCCACTTCTATAAAAAAAATAGCCGATTCTGAAGGCTTTGTATTTTCTTCATACAAAAGGTGTGATGAAATTTCATTAAATGAAATATATGCAGATTTTATTGTGCCTGGTAAAGTTACTTATAAAGATATTTTAAAAACAAACTCAATAAGTTGTTTAACTGCATTTATAGATACAAATAAGTTAGGGAAAGAGTACATGCCAAATGTTCTATATAGACAGGATATGGGATTATGGTTAAAGTATTTAAAGAAAATTGACTATGCATATGGAATAAAAGAAACTTTGGCAATCTACAGAATAAGGAAAAATTCTCATTCAAGAAATAAGAGAAAGTTATTAAAACCTCAATGGTACTTTTACAGAAAAGTTGCTAAATTATCTTTAATTAATTCTATTTATTATATAACAATATGGGCCTACGAAGGATTAAAAAAGTATAAATAGATTAAACTTAGTATATTTATACTTTTTTATAACTAGTGAACACATTTTTTATTTAAAATGAAACAAAAAAAATACTTTAATATTTCTGAAAGAAAAATTCTTTTAAGGGTTATAGACGCACTAGTTATTGTTGTTAGTTTGTTTTTATCATTTGAATTTTTAGAATTTAATTATTTTAATTTTAATAATGAAAATGTTTTTGGTTGGATTTTATTGTTAATTATTTACTATTTGATTTTCGGAGAAATCTTTCAATTATTTAATCTAAATATTTCTAATAATAGATATTTAGTAGTAAGAAGTATAGTTATTACAGCTTTTGGAACTACGGTATTCTATATTTTTACTCCTTTTTTAACACCCGTTTTACCAAGTAATAGGTTACAAATAGCATATTTTTTTCTAATTTTAGTTTTACCAATTATTCTTTGGAGGTTTATATATATTCAGTTAATATTTTCACCAAAATATTTTAAAACAGTAATTTTTATTGGAAAGTCTGATAGAATTGAAAAAATGATTAACCAAATTAAAGGGGATAATTTTCATAATTTAAGAGCTTATTTTTCAGATAAAAAAATTGATAATATTGATAATTTTAAAGATATAAATACGGCGAATTTGAGTGAATTTTACTCTGATAATAGTATAAATGAAATTGTTGTTTCTAAAGAAGGTTTATCTAAAGAGGTTTTAAGTTCGTTAAATAAAGAATTGATTTTTTTATTTCAAAAAGGATTTAACATAACAAGTTATGAGAGTTTTTATGAGGAGATTACTTCTAGAATTCCTAAAGAATATTTAGAACATAATTTTTATAAGTATATAAACTTCAGTAAAAATAATACAAATAGGTTTTATCTTTTTGGTCTAAGAGTTACAGATATTATTGTTTCATTATCTGGTTTAATGGTGTTTTTATTACTGTTACCAATTATTTTAATAGGTAATCTATTGGGCAATAGAGGTCCTGTTTTTTATAATCAAAAAAGAGTAGGACAAAATGGGAAAGAGTTTAAAATTTTCAAACTTCGTTCTATGGTAACCAATGCAGAAAGTAATGGTGCTGTTTGGGCGCAAAAAAATGATACTAGAATTACTGCTTTTGGTAAGTTTTTAAGAAACACAAGATTAGATGAAGTTCCTCAGTTCATTAATATTTTAAAAGGAGATATGAGCATTATTGGTCCTAGACCAGAAAGACTTGTTTTTGTTAAAGATTTAGAAGATAAAATCCCTTTTTATTCTATTAGACATGTTGTAAGACCTGGTTTAACGGGCTGGGCACAAGTTAACTATCCGTATGCAAATACTTTAGAAGAACAAGAAACTAAACTTAGATACGACTTGTATTACATTAAAGAAAGAAATGCTTTCTTAGATTTTAAAATACTTATTAAAACAATTACAACCGTATTATTTTTTAGAGGTCAGTAAATATTTATAAAGGAATAAATATCTAAAAAATAATAAAATTAATAAAGGTATTATTGTTAGAGGAAATATTTGAAATTTAAACAACCACATTACAACTACAATTAATAATAAGGCCAACAAAGCAATTATATATTTATGAAACCAAGATTTTATTTTAACTTTTAAAATAAAAAATGAAAAAATTAAATTTGGTAAAAAAGCCCATAGAATATTAAAATTGTTAGGAGCTGTTTTATGTGATGAAAACAACCATAAATACGTTAAAATTAATCCGATAAAGCCCGTTATAAAGAAAATTATAAAATCTAAGTATCTATTTCTTGTATTATTTTTAAAGTCTTTAAAAGTGATGTAAATAACTGCAGATAATAAAAGTAAAAATATTAGTATTGGATTGAAAATATTAAAAGAATTGGTTTTTTCTTTATAATCTAATAGTACATCTTCTCTTTTTACTAAATCTACTAGCTTACCATTTCTATTAATTTTTGCGTTTTTAGATATTTCTAAAAGATAATCTGGCAAATACGTATACTCTAATTGCATTCTTTCTTTATCTAAAATAGTTCCTGCAATTAAATTTATACCAAAATTACCCCATGTATTCCAATGGATTTCTTTATCCATTAAATCTCTTAAAGATTTACCATTCTCTATATTTTTAGAATTTAATATTACATTTTCTTGTAATATTTCTTTTAAAATATCTTTTGGTTTAGAAGCACAATTATTAAAAAAAGGATCATATAAATAGGTTGCATTTTCTTTTAACGCATTATTTTCTAAATATAAAAAGACTTGCTGTTTTTCTAGTTTACTTAAGTTTAAAACCTGTTGTTTTAACCAGCGTTTGTCTTTCATATAACTATTAAAAAAATATAGAAAATCATATCTAGCCAATAAGTAATACATTTTACCTTGAGCAAAATTTAAAAGAAAATTAGGTTTATCAAAGTCAAAAATTCCGTAGTTATAAATAATATCTAAATTTAAAACAGGATCTTTTATTCTAATCGCAGAATGTCCAAATTTTTCGTATAATTTTTCACCAGGGCCAGCTGTTACAATAGAAATTTCTGAATATACAGAAAGGTTAACTTGAGCAATGTTTTGTGAAATATAAAAGAAAGATAGAAGTATAAGAAAGCGTAATTTTATCTTCATAAATGTTAAGGTCTAAAAAAAGTATAATCGAAAGTAATTGAAAAAATATTAGAATATAATGCGTTACCAACACTACCAATATTTGTTAAGGCATAATCTATCTGTATTCCTTTGTAATTAAAACCAACACCAAAATTTGGTTGAGTAGAAAGAGATTTAGAATTATCAAATTCTGTTTGATATTGAAAATTTCCAACTCCTGCTCTTAAATAGACTAAATTATCATAATCTAATTGAAAACCAATTGCAGGATCTATACTTGCAGCATCTGAAGAAAAAACATCATTTGTTCTAGCAAAACGCACATTTAAATCTACTTCTGAAAGTAAATTGAAAAAACGTCCAATTCTAAACTGTCTAGCAATACCTAATTGTAATTTTGGCTTTGTAATTTCGGTAGTTTGGGGTAGTTCTTGGTTTTGCCCAGGAATTGCATCTTTTATTTTATCAAATTCAGTTTCATTAATTGCCCAACTATTAAAAGTTGTCGTAATATCTCTAGCCATTAAACCAAATTTCCAATTATTTCTTTCAAACTGAATACCAACATCAAATCCAAAACCCCAAGATGAAGCAAAATCTCCAATTGTTCTTCTTACTATTTTAGCATTTACACCTAATTTTAAATCTTTAAAAATAAGATTTCTACCATAGGCAATGTTAAAAGCATAATCTGCAGCAGAAAAAAGACTAATTCTATTAAAATCTATGTTTCCTTCACTGTCAATTAATTCTGTTGTATTTAGAATATCATCTACACCAAAACGTATTATAGAAATACCAAAAGCACTTTCTTTATCTATTGGCATTGCAAAGGCTGCATGGTTATAATTAGCAATTCCGGCAAAGTAAGAAGCGTGCATTAAAGAACCTTGATAATCTTCTATTCCTACTAAACCAGCAGGATTCCAATAAATTGCATTTACATTATTTGTAGTAGCAACAACAGCTTTACTCATTCCTAAAGCAGCGGCATCTACACCAATATTTAAAAATTCATTAGAATAATTTCTAAAAGCTTGTGCGTTTAAAAATGATGAAAAGAAAAAGAATAAAAGTAAAATTCTGAATTTCAAAAGCATAAAATTTTCAATAACAAATATCTTAAATACTATTAAAATAACATTAGTTTTAATAAGTTATTGTTTAAGAAAATATAATTTGAATGTTTTCTTCAATAAATCTACTAATTCTTTCTTCTAACCAAGTATTTTCTTGTGCCTTAAAAGAGCTTATAAAACCACAATGGCCACCATAACTTGGTGTTTCTAAGTAAAAAATATTAGAGTGAATTGCTTCTTTGGTTGGATAACATTCTGAAGACAGAAAAGTATCATCTTTTGCATTTATTAAAAGAGTTGGCCTATCTATTTTGGGTATAAAGGGTTTAGAACTAGCTTTTTTCCAATAATCTTCTGGACTTTTAAAGCCAAAAACAGGAACTGTATATAAATGCTCTAAATGTTTAAATTTTGTAGCCTTAAAAACCTGATCTTTATCTAACTGATATTCTGGAAATTTATGAGACTTTTCTAAAATCTTATTTTTCATTGTTTTAAAGAACATTTCCATATATAATTTATTCTTTAATTTTTCCATTTCTACTTCTGCACTACCAATATCTATAGGAACAGAAATAGCTATTCCTCCTTTAACTTTATGAGATAATTTTTCTTGATATTCACCTAAATACTTCAAAGTTAAATTTCCACCTAAACTAAAACCAATTATTAAAATGTTATCATGATTATTGTTTTCTATAAGGTAATTTACTACAAAATCTACGTCTTCTGTTTTGCCACTATGATAGGTAGATAATAACAAATTATCTTCTCCGCTACAACTTCTTAAATTAAAACAAACAGTATCTAGACCTTTATTATTAAGATAATTTGATGTTGAAGCAATATATTTAGAGTTAGAACTGCCTTCTAAACCATGAATTAAAAGAACTAAGGTTTTAGAACCAACTTTAGAGTAATCTAAGTCTATAAAATCATTATCCCAAGTTGTAATTCTCTTTCTTTCGTATTTACAAACATCTTTCATAAAAAGTGGTCTATACATCGTGTTAAAATGACCGTTTTTAAAAGGTAAAGTAGGAGAGAAGTCCGAATTAAATAAAGGCATTAATTAAGTTTTATTAGATATTTTTTAAAAATACATAAAAAATAAAGAATTTTAGAAAATTACCAAAATAGGATTTGTTATTTTAGCTCTTTAATCTAAATAAAACATGAAAAAACATATTCCTAATTTATTAACGCTCGGAAATCTTTTATGCGGAACAATAGCTACTATTTTAGCAGTACAAGGAGATTTTGTAACAGCAGGATTATTAGTAGTTTTAGGTATCTTTTTTGATTTTTTTGATGGTTTTGCTGCACGTTTATTAAACGTTTCGGGAGAATTAGGGAAACAATTAGATTCTTTAGCAGACATGGTTACAAGTGGTGTTGTACCAGGAATTATAATGTTTAATTTACTAATAGATAAAAAATATGTATCAGAAAGTTTTAGTGATGAATTTATGTTATCTAACTATTTGCCTTTTTTTGGTTTAATTTTAACTTTAGGAGCATGTTACAGGTTAGCAAAATTTAACATAGACACAAGACAATCTGACTCTTTTATAGGTTTGCCAACGCCAGCAATGAGCTTGTTTGTAATTTCTTTGCCTTTAATCTTAGAATATTCAGATATAGAATTTGTACATAATTTAATTAATAATAAGTATTTTTTAATAACTATAACGGTTGTACTAACATATTTAATGAATGCAGAAATTCCGTTGTTCTCTTTAAAATTTAAAGAATATTCAATAAAAAATAATCTAGTAAAATATTTGTTTTTACTAATTTCAGTATTAATGATTGTTATATTACAGTATTTATCAATTCCTTTAATTATAACACTTTATGTAATATTATCTATAATTTCTAATACTAAAAAAATAGCATAATTATTAATTATCAATAAAATAAATAAGCATCAATAATTTAATATAGATGCTTATTTTATGAATTTAAAAACTATTTTAAAATTAGAATATTTTCTTCTTTTTAAGTTCAAAATCTTGACCAAGATAAACCTTTCTAACCATTTCATCTGCAGCTAACTCTTCAGGAGTTCCTTCTTTTAAAATGCTTCCATTGTACATTAAATACGTTTTATCTGTAATTGCTAAAGTAGCTTGTACATCATGATCTGTAATTAGAATACCAATGTTTCTATCTTTTAAATGTGCTACAATACTTTGTATATCTTCTACAGCAATAGGATCTACACCTGCAAAAGGTTCATCTAATAAAATAAAATTAGGATCTGAAGCTAAACAACGTGCAATTTCTGTTCTACGTCTTTCTCCACCAGATAATAAATCTCCTCTGTTTTTACGAACATGACCAATATTAAATTCCTCAATTAAAGACTCTAATTTTATCTTTTGCTCTTTTTTAGAACGACCTGTAAATTGTAAAACAGACATAATATTGTCTTCTACAGATAACTTTCTAAAAACAGAAGCTTCTTGTGCTAAATAACCAATTCCTTTTTGTGCACGTTTATACATGGCATCTTGGGTTATTTCTTCATCATTTAAATAAATATGACCAGCATTTGGCTTTATCATACCAACAATCATATAAAAAGAAGTAGTTTTTCCAGCTCCATTTGGCCCTAAAAGACCAATAATTTCACCTTGCTGAACTTCTAAAGAAATTCCTTTTACTACTTTTCTACTTCCGTAGATTTTTTGAATGTTTTCTGCTTTTAAAATCATATTTTTTTAAAGTCTGTAATACTAGAATTATTGATTATTGTAAAAGTAATAAATAACTTTGTTAAGAATCTTAAAGCCTTCTTAAACCTCTAAGTATTTAATAATTACTATTTAGTTTCTTCTAGCATTTCCCAATATTCTACAGCTCTTCTTAAATGAGGTATTACAATTGTACCACCTACTAAGTTAGCAATAGACATTGTTTCCATCATTTCTTCTGTTGTTACTCCGTTTTCTTTTGCAGATTCTAGATGGTATTGTATACAATCATCACATCTTAAAACTGCAGAAGCAACTAAGCCTAATAATTCTTTTGTTTTTACTGGTAAATGACCTTCTTTAAAGGCATTTGTATCTAAATTAAAAATTCTTTTAATTACTTTGTTATCAGAAGCTAAGATCTTTTCGTTCATTTTAGAACGATAATCGTTAAACTCTTGGACTTTTTTGTGCATTTCTTTCTTGTTTTTTAATCACCATTTTAGAGACTTTAATACTTATTTCATACAAAATAAGTATTGGTATTGCTACAATTACTTGACTAGCAATATCTGGAGGCGTAATAATTGCTGCTAAAATTAACACAACTACCAACGCATGTTTTCTGTATTTTTTTAAGAATTCTGGAGTTACTAAACCTATTTTTGTTAAAAAATAAATAAGAACAGGCAATTCGAAAAGAATTGATACTCCTAACAACATATTGGTAACTAAACCTATATGAGAATCCATTGTAAAGTTATTCTGAATTAAATCTGTAATTTGATAGTTATACAAAAAGTGTATAGATATTGGTGCAATTACATAAAAGCTAAAAGCGATTCCGCAGAAAAATAAAAAGGAAGCTATAAAAATAAACCCTTTAGAACTTTTAATTTCTTTACTGGTTAAACCTGGTGAAATAAAACGCCAAATTTCCCACAATAGATAAGGAAATGATAAAATAATTCCTAAAATTAATGAAGACCAAATAGCATTCATTAACTGTTGTGTAGGTTTTAAACTGATTAAATTATCATTAAAAGTAACATTACAAAAAGTACTGTCCATTCCTAATAAATTAAAGAAATCACAAAATATCTGATACGTTATAAAATCTGGTTTTCTATGCGCTAATAAAAAGTGTTCATACACTTCTTTTTGAAAAACAAATAATAGAATTCCTATGATAAATATTGCTGATGCACTTCTTACTAAATGCCATCTTAATTCTTCTAAATGTCCTAGAAAAGACATTTCTTTCTGTTGTTCTGCCATTAGAAAATTCCTTCTTTGATTAAGTCGTGTAAATGAACTACGCCAACATATTTTTCTTGTTCATCTACTACCAAAATTTGAGTTATACTATTGTTCTCTAATTTTTCTAAAGCTTCAATTGCCATAGCGTTTTCATGAACTGTTTTGGGATTTTTACCCATAATATCTTTTGCTGTAAAACTATTAATTTCTGTAGTTTTACTTAGCATTCTTCTTATATCACCATCTGTAATAATTCCAGCTAAATTTTCTCCATCTAAAACAGCTGTAACTCCTAATCTTTTTTCAGAAATTTCTACAATAACTTCTGCTATTGTACTGTTAATATTTACTGACGGTGTTTGATTATTCTTTATTAAATCTGAAACTCTTAAATACAAACGTTTTCCTAATGCGCCACCTGGATGATATTTAGCAAAGTCTTTACTAGAAAAACCTCTTAAATCTTGTAAACATACTGCCAAAGCATCTCCCATAACTAACTGTGCAGTTGTACTAGATGTTGGTGCTAAGTTATTAGGGCAAGCCTCTTTTTCTACAAATGTATTTAAAGGAAAATCTGAATTTTTTCCTAAGAAAGAATCTACATTACCAGTAATTGCTATTATTTTATTTCCATAATTTTTAATTAACGGAACTAAAACTTTAATTTCTGGTGTATTTCCACTTTTAGATAAACAGATTACAACATCATTTTCTTGTACATTACCTAAATCTCCATGAATTGCATCTGCTGCATGCATAAAAATAGCAGGTGTACCAGTAGAATTAAATGTAGCTACAATTTTTGTTGCAATGTTAGCACTTTTGCCAATTCCTGTAATTATAACCCTTCCATTTGCATTTAATATAAAATTAACTGCATTTTCAAAGTTTTCATCTAATAAATTTGCTAAATTCGCAATAGCGCTACTTTCCATTAAAATGGTTTCCTTAGCAGTTTGTAGTATAGGATTTAAGTTTTTCAATAGTTTTGTATTTTATCAGAATAAAAAAAAGTTATATCTTTAGATTAAGAAACAAGCAAATTTACTACAAAAAATAGTTACAACAAACAATAAAAAGGTTTGTATTTTGTTTTTAATGTTAAACGAATATTAGATAAATGGATTTACATAGTCCTCTAAAAAAATTCTTTGGATTTAATAAATTTAAAGGTTTACAAGAGCAAGTTGTTAAAAGTATAGTTAATAGGAATAATACGTTTGTTATTATGCCTACAGGAGGTGGTAAATCTCTTTGTTATCAACTACCAGCATTAATGCAAGAAGGCACTGCAATTGTAGTTTCGCCATTAATTGCTTTAATGAAAAACCAAGTAGATGCCATAAGAGGTATTTCTGAAAATAATGGTGTTGCACATGTTTTAAATTCTTCTTTGAATAAAACAGAAGTTGCACAAGTAAAACAAGATATAGCAGATGGCATTACTAAATTGTTATATGTTGCACCAGAATCTTTAATAAAAGAAGAATATGTTACTTTTCTAAAGACACAAAAAATATCTTTTGTAGCTATTGATGAAGCACATTGTATTTCTGAATGGGGTCATGATTTTAGACCAGAATACAGAAATTTAAAACACATTATTAAAGCTATTGATGATGTACCCGTAATTTGTTTAACAGCAACAGCTACAGAAAAAGTACAAGAAGATATTCTTAAAACTTTAGGAATTACAGACGCAAACAGATTTAAAGCTTCTTTTAATAGACCTAATTTGTTTTATGAAGTAAGGCCTAAAACTAAAGAAGTAGAAAAAGATATTATTCGATTTGTAAAACAACGAATAGGAAAATCTGGTATTATCTATTGTCTTAGTAGAAAAAAAGTAGAAGAAGTTGCACAAATATTACAAGTTAATGGTTTAAATGCAGTTCCTTATCATGCAGGTTTAGACGCAAAAACCCGTGTAAAACATCAAGATATGTTTTTAATGGAAGATTGTGATATTGTTGTAGCAACAATTGCATTTGGTATGGGAATAGACAAACCAGATGTTCGTTTTGTAATTCATCATGATATTCCTAAAAGTTTAGAGAGTTATTATCAAGAAACTGGTAGAGCAGGTAGAGATGATGGTGAAGGTTATTGTTTGGCTTTTTACGCATACAAAGACATAGAAAAGCTAGAAAAATTTATGTCTAGTAAACCTGTTGCAGAGCAAGAAATTGGACATGCTTTATTACAAGAAGTTGTTGGTTATGCAGAAACTTCTATGAACAGACGTAAATATTTGTTACATTATTTTGGAGAAGAATTTGATGAAATAAATGGCGATGGTGCAGATATGGATGATAATTCTAGAAATCCTAAGAAAAAGCATGAAGCAAAAGAAGATGTTGTTAAGTTACTTTCTGTAGTTAAAAATACACTTCAAAAATACAAGTCTAAAGAAGTAGTAAATACTTTAATAGGTAAAGAAAATGCGTTATTAACTTCTCATAAAACGCATTTACAACCATTTTTTGGAATTGGTAAAGATAAAACCGCAGCTTATTGGATGGCTTTAATTCGCCAAGTATTAGTTGTTCATTTCATTAAAAAAGAAATAGAACAATATGGTGTTATTAAACTAACAGAAGAAGGTAAAGGTTTTATAAAAGAACCAAGCTCTTTTATGATGACAGAAGATCATTCATATTCAGAAGAGAATGACAATAATATAATTACGAATGCAAAATCTGCAGGTGGTTCTGCTGATGAAAAATTAGTAAAACTTTTAAAAGACTTACGTAAAAAAGTAGCAACAAAACAAGGTGTACCTCCTTTTGCTGTTTTTCAAGATCCTTCTTTAGATGATATGGCTTTAAAATACCCAATAAATTTAGATGAAATGTCTAAAGTACATGGAGTTGGTGAAGGTAAAGCTAGAAAATTTGGTAAAGATTTTGTTACACTCATAAAAAATTATGTAGAAGAAAACGATGTTTTAAGACCAGATGATTTAATTGTAAAAAGTACTGGTGTAAATTCTGGTTTAAAATTATACATAATTCAAAATACAGATAGAAAGTTACCATTAGAAGATATTGCAACTTCTAAAGGATTAAAATTAGATGAGCTTATTAAAGAAATGGAAGCTATTATTTTCTCTGGTACAAAACTAGATATAAACTATGCTTTAGATGATTTATTAGATGAAGAGCAACAAGAAGAAATTTACGATTACTTTATGGAAGCAGAAACTGATAAAATACAAGATGCAATAGACGAATTTGATGGCGATTATGATTTTGATGAACTTAGATTAATGAGAATTAAATTTATTAATGAAGTAGCTAATTAAGCCTTTATTAATAAAGTAAAATAAATAAAAAGTCCTGTATACTAATGTATACAGGACTTTTTGTTTGTAACGAATTCTATTTTATAATGTAAAAATAGTAAGTAATATTCCTAAAAGAATTGCTGTAAATTTTTGTAAGTTAAATTTATGATTCTCTGAACTTTCAAAAAGAATAATGGTAGAAATATGTAAAAATACACCAATAATAAGAGCTGTAATTTCAGTATAATAATTAGTAAAAAAAGCTATTTTGTCTCCTAATAAAACACCTAGAGGACTCATTAAAGCAAAGAAAAAAAGAAAACTTAAAACAATTTTTTTAGAATATTTTGTTTGTATTAAAAATGTTGTTAAAACAATTGCTATTGGTATTTTGTGCACAACAATTGCCCAAAGTAAATTATCACCTGCATGATGTATTGGTAAACCTTCAGAAAAAGCATGTAAACATAAACTTACAAAAAGTAATGTAGGAAACTTTTTACCATCTGTATGAATGTGAATATGCCCATGTTCTGCTCCTTTAGAAAAAGATTCTAATACAGATTGTAATATAATACCTATTAAGATAAAAATTCCTATTCTTTTATAATCTGTAGTTTCTGTATAAACTTCTGGTAATAAATGTAAAATAGTTACAGACAATAGGTAAGCACCACTAAAAGCTAATAGTAAACGTACAATTCTGTTACTTGGTTTTATGATAAAAACAAGTAAAGATCCCAAAAGTACAGATGCAATTAATAAGATATAATTCATTTTGCAACTAAAATTAATCTGTTAGATTTTTTAGAGTTAAAGGTGTTTAAATGATAGTCTCCAAAAGTTTGCTGAATCTTAAAGCCAACTTCCTCTAGATAAGAAGTCATTTTTTTTAAATCTAAATATTTTACACGCTCTGTATAAGCGTGGTTTTCATTATCAGCAAAAAAAGAAATATGTTTTACAATAAAACCATTTGTTATTTCTCTTTTAATATGAAATGTGATATTATCTACTATTTTAGTTTCCTCTGTAACTAAGTTTTCTTTTACCAATTCCGCATTTAAAAAATCGAAAACAAAAAAACCATCTTTTTTTAATCCGTTTTTAATGTTTTGAAGAATTAAAATATCTTCTTTATCATCTTCAAAATAACCAAAACTTGTAAATAGGTTAAAAACAGCATTGTATTTCTTGTTAAAAGGCGCTCTCATATCAAGAACATTAAATTTTAATGTCTCATTTTCGAACTTTTTTGCAAATTCTATACTATTTTCAGATAAATCTCCACCAGTTACGTTGTAACCTAAAGAGTTTAAAAAAACAGCATGACGTCCTTTTCCACAAGGTAGATCTAAAATAGTATTCGTTTTTTTTAAACCCAAAAACTCAGTTATATTTTTCATAAACAACTGTGCTTCAGAATCATTTCTTTCTTTATAAAGAATATGATAATACTTTGTATTAAACCAATCTGTAAACCAATCTTTTGTTTTCATATTTTCTTTGAGTCTGTAAAAGTAACCAAATCTTACGTTCTGTAAAATGAAATTTTAACAAACTATATTTTTTTAGAAATGTATTTTAAAATACTTGTTTTTTTAGATTAAAACTTCCTTTAATCTAACTTCATCATTCAAACAATAAAATGTATTTTTGCAGTCAATTTTACAATGTATGGAAAGAGATTTTAAAATGACAGCAACCACACTTTTTGGTTTGGAAGGTGTCTTAGCAGAAGAATTAAAAAACTTAGGAGCACAAGATGTTAAAGAAGCAGTAAGAAGTGTTTCTTTTAGAGGTGACAAGGGTTTTATGTATAAAGCAAATATTGCTTTAAGAACTGCAGTAAGAATTTTAAAACCAATAAAAGTTTGTAAAATTTATGATGAAGAAGATTTATACGATTCTATTCAGAAAATAAAATGGGAAAACTATTTAGATGCAGAAGGTACTTTTGCTATTGGTGCAGTTGTAAATTCTAAAAACTTTACTTCTAACTCTCATTATATATCTTTAAAATCTAAAGATGCTGTTGCAGATTATTTTAGACATAAATATAGCAAAAGACCAAACGTAGATTTAAAGTTTCCAGACGTAAAAATTCACATTCATATTCAAAAAGATGTTTTAACGGTTTCTTTAGATTCTTCTGGAGATTCTTTACACAAAAGAGGATATAGAACTGCAACAAATATTGCACCAATAAATGAAGTTTTAGCAGCAGGTATGGTTTTATTATCTGGTTACACTGGCGAAGAAAATTTTATAGACCCAATGTGTGGTTCTGGTACAATTTTAATTGAAGCAGCAATGATTGCTAATAATATTCCAGCCAATATCAACAGAAAACTTTTTGCTTTTGAGCATTGGAAAGATTATGATGAAGATTTATATTTTACAATTCAAGAATCTTTATTAAAGAAAATTAGATCATCTCATTTTAAAATTATGGGCTTTGATAAAGCGCCTTCTGCAGTTCAAAAAGCACAAGCAAACGTAGAAAATGCCAATTTAGATGAATTTATAGGCATACACCATGTAAACTTCTTCAACTCTAAAAAAGAAGTTTTTGGTAACACAACTATTTTATTCAATCCGCCTTATGGAGAGCGTTTAAATATTGATACTGAAGAATTTTATAAGAAAATAGGCGATACTTTAAAACACAATTACCCAGGCTCTTCTGCATGGTTAATTACGTCAGATACAGATGCATTAAAATGTGTTGGTTTAAGAACTTCTAAAAGAATTGCTTTAAAAAACGGAGATTTAGACTGTAAATTTGTAAAATACGAATTATACGAAGGTACACGTAAATTTAAAGAACGTAAAGAAGAAACAACTTCAGAAAAAGAAAACAATTTAGAAGATTAGTTTTTTTAGAAGCTATTTCCTGCTTTTCGCACTCGCTTTTTTTCGTTCCTCAAAAAGAGCTCAAACAAATGCTACAATCAGGGCTAAACATATTAACAAACAAAAATTAGAACTAAAAAAAGGAATTGCTTTCTTATTTTAGTTCTAATTTTTATTAGTTTTGGTTCTACTATAAATAGTAAAACTCATAATAATAGTTAATAAGCGAATTCTAAACAAAATGCACTTTATAGACATTATTTTACCAATTCCTATTCAGAAAACATTTACGTATTCTGTAACAGAAGATGAAGCTAATTTCTTGCAAAAAGGAATGCGTGTTGCTGTATCTTTTGGTAAATCTAAAATGTACACAGGTTTGGTTTTTAATATTCATAATAACGCACCAACGTTGTATGAAGCCAAAGAAATTCATCAAATATTAGATGAAACACCTTTGGTAAACGTAAAACAATTGCAACATTGGCAATGGATTGCTAACTATTATATGTGTTCTTTAGGAGACGTTTATAGAGCATCTTTACCATCTGCTTTTCTATTAGAAAGTGAAACTATTATTTTTAAAAATGATGCTTTTACAGACGATTCTATTTTAGCAGATGATGAGTTCTTAATTTTTGAAGCTTTACAACACCAATCTCAATTAACAATTCATCAAGTAGTAACAATTTTAGGCAAGAAAAAAGTAATGCCAATTGTAAATGAGCTTATTAAAAAATCTGCCATTTATATAAAAGAAGAAATTTACGAGCAATACAAACCTAAATTAGTTAAGTACGTTCGTTTACAAGCAAAGTATAATACAGATGCTGCTTTAAATTCACTTTTAGAAGAATTATCTAGAGCAAAAAAACAACGCGATGCTGTTTTAACATTCTTTCAACTTTTAACAACCAAGAAACCTATAAAAGCTAAAGATTTAGAAGAAAAAGCAAATGTTTCTTCAACTATTTTAAAATCTTTAGTAGACAAAGATATTTTTGAATTTTATCATATTCAAATAGACAGAGTTCAATATAAAGGAGACACAAACGATTTAAAAGTTTTGAACGAATTTCAAGAAAAAGCACTTTCTGAAATTAAAGAAACTTTTAAAGAGAAAGATGTTACACTTTTACACGGAATTACAAGTTCTGGTAAAACAGAAGTGTATACTAAGTTAATACAAGAGGTTTTAGACCAAGGAAAACAAGTATTATTTTTATTACCAGAAATAGCATTAACTACTCAAATTATAACACGTTTACAGTTTTATTTTGGAGAACAAATTTCTGTTTTTCACTCTAAATATACTATAAATGAAAGAGTAGAAGTTTGGAATAATGTTTTAAATGATAAACCAAAAGCAAGAATAATATTAGGTGCCAGATCTTCTGTTTTTTTACCTTTTTCTAATCTTGGGTTAATTGTGGTAGATGAAGAACATGAAACTTCTTACAAACAGTTTGAGCCTTCACCTAGATACAATGCAAGAGATTGTGCTATTGTTTTAGCTAAAATTCATAAAGCAAAAATATTATTAGGTTCTGCAACACCCTCTTTAGAAACGTATTTTAATGCACAACAAAATAAATATGGTTTTGTTGAATTAAATAGGAGACATGGTAATGTACAATTACCTAAAATTGAATTAATAAACGTAAAAGAAAAGCACAAAAAAAAGGAAATGTCTGGTCATTTTTCAGACAGATTATTAAAATTAATTCAAGAAGCTTTAGACGAAAAGGAACAAGTAATTTTATTTCAGAATAGACGTGGTTTTTCGCCTGTTGTAGAATGTAAAACTTGTGGAGTTTCCCCAGAATGCCCAAATTGCGATGTTACTTTAACGTATCATAAATTTAAACACGAATTACGTTGTCATTATTGTAATTACCAACGTGCAATGCCTAACAGTTGTGGCGCTTGTGGAAGTAATACTTTAGACACAAAAGGTTTTGGTACAGAGCAAATAGAACTAGAATTAAAAGCATTATTTCCAGATTTTAAAATTGGAAGAATGGATTTAGATACAACGCGTGGCAAAAACGGCTATCAGAAAATAATTGGTGCTTTTGAAGCTAAAGAAATAGATGTTTTAGTGGGTACACAAATGCTTTCTAAAGGTTTAGATTTTGAAAATGTATCTTTAGTTGGAATTTTAAATGCAGATACAATGCTTAATTTTCCTGATTTTAGAGCACATGAGCGTGGTTACGATATGATGGTACAAGTTTCTGGAAGAGCAGGAAGAAGTAAAAAACAAGGAAATGTAGCTATACAGACTTACAATCCTTATCATCAAATATTACAACAAGTTTCTACTACAAATTATACAGAAATGTATAAAGAACAAATGCAAGAACGTTGGCAATATAAATATCCACCATATTATAGGGTGATAAAAATAACTTTAAAACATAAAGATTACACCAAAGTAGATACTGGTGTAAATTGGTTATTTAAAGCGTTACATAGTTCTTTTGGTGAAAATGTTCTAGGACCAACAGCACCTGCTGTTTCAAGAATTAGAAATCAATATATTAAGAATATTGTAATTAAAATTCCGCCAAAACAAAACTTAGCAAACACAAAAAATCAGATTACAAAAATTAGAAATACGTTTGAAGCTGTAAAAGATTTTAGACCAATCCGTTTTATTATTGATGTGGATGCTTATTAGATAAAAGTTAAGCCATTTAATGATATTTTAATTAGACAATACTTATGAAACTAAAAAAAGAATACGATTTAATCTGTGTAGGAGGAGGAATTATGAGCGCTACTTTAGCACTTATTACCAAATTATTAAAACCAGAAATGAATGTTCTAATTTTAGAAAAATTAGATAAAGTTGCGCAAGAAAGTTCTGCTGCTTGGAACAATGCTGGTACAGGTCATTCTGCTTTGTGTGAATTAAATTATTGTCCAGAAAAAGACGGAGAAGTTTCAATAAAAAAAGCGGTAGATATTTGTACACAATATGAAACGTCTAAACAATTTTGGTCTTTTTTAACTGAAAAAGGATTGTTAGATAACCCTGAAGATTTTATTGCTTCTGTAAAACACCACAGTTGGGTTTTGGGAATAGACAACGCAGACTATTTAGAAAGTAGGTTTAAAGAAATGAAAGATCATTTTATGTTTAATTCTATAGAATTTACGCGAGAAATCGACAAAATGAAAGAATGGTTTCCGTTAATTGCTAACGACAGAACTAAAGACGAAATTATGGCTGCTTCTAGAATTGATAGAGGTACAGAAATGAATTATGGTGTTTTAACAGAAAAATTATTTCATATTTTAGAAACTGAATTTAATACTCCTGTGCATTGTAATATGGAAGTTTTAGACATAGATCCAGATACAGATTTAGATTGGACAGTTGAAATTAAAAATTTAAAAACAGAAGAAGAACTTCAATTAGAAGCAGAACATGTTTTTATAGGTGCTGGAGGAGGAAGTTTATTGTTGCTTCAAAAAGTAGAAATAGACGAAAAAGAAGGTTATGGAGGTTTTCCAGTAAGTGGAGAATGGTTGGTTTGTACTAATGAAGAAATTATAAAACAACACAATGCAAAAGTGTATTCTAAAGCAGGTCTTGGAGATCCACCAATGTCTACACCACATTTAGACACACGTTATATAGATGGAAAAAAACAATTAATGTTTGGTCCTTTTGCAGGATTTAGTCCTAAATTTTTAAAAGAAGGTTCTAATTTAGATTTATTTAAATCTATTCAATTTGATAATATTCCTTCTATGTTTGGTGCTTTTTGGCATAATTTACCATTAACAAAATATTTAATAGAACAAGTAATGATGAGTAAAGAAGACAGAATGGACTCTTTACGTAAGTTTGTTAAAAATGCTAAAAGTGAAGATTGGGAAGTTTTAAAAGCAGGACAACGTGTTCAAATTATTAAAAAAGACGAATTTGAAGGCGGAATTTTACAATTTGGTACAGAAGTAATATCAAGTAAAGATGGAAGTATTACGTGTTTGTTAGGTGCTTCTCCTGGCGCTTCTACAGCAACTTCTATAATGTTAGAAGTAATAGAAAAAGCTTTTCCTGAATTAATGAATTCTGTTAAAGGAAAACAATTGTTAAAAGAAATGGTACCTTTTTATAAATCTGAAATTACTAAAGAGTTTTTTACAGAGCAGTTAGAGAAGAGTAAGGTTTCTTTGAAGTTATAATACTAAAGAAAAAAACTTAGTTTTAAACAAAAGAATAACTCAATTGGAAAGTAAATTACTAAAAATGGATTTAATAACAGAGTTTTTGAATAGCGAAAAAACGTTATATCTGTTCGCTGGTATAATTGGTGTTTTTTCAATGCTAGTTGGCTTACTATTTCTATTATTTTCAAATCATAATAGTTTTGCAATTACTATGATTGTTATTGGCATTTTAGAAATGTTAGTAATGTTTCCTACTTATATAAAGTATCAAGAAAAAATTAATGAAAAAATTTCTATTTATGAAAATAATAAAACTGATTTTTTTGAAAAAGAATCAGTTTCCTCAGAAAAAGCATTAAAATTTTTTTTTGGCTTAAGTTAATTTATGCAATTTTTATTATAATATTTATTTTGGTGATGTCATTCTTAAACCCAAATTCCTTTTTTTATGGAATATTAATGGCTCTTATTTTACATTTAACTTTTGCTATTACAATTGATAATTTTGGAGAAAAATACACAAAAAAGTATTTAACTAAAATAGTTATGGTAAAAAATCTTCTTTAATAAATACTTTATTACATCTAAATTTAAATAGCCTAACAAAGCTTAATAATTATCTACATTATTCTATTCAATCTGTTAAGTAAGACTAGTTAATTATACTTTTTCTTAACCAAGTTGAAGATAAAAAGACAATCACGAAAAGCAATTAACTAAAAAACTTTTTTTCTTCTAAGCAACCTTTTTAAAAGTTCTGTAGTCTATATATTTGTAAGGCAGTAAAAACAGAAAAGAGAGGCTTGAAAATTATACCATTACATAACAAACAAAAATCGTTAATTAAAAAAGCGATTGACAACAATAGGGAAGCTCAACAACAATTGTTCGAGCAGCATTCGCCTAAAATGTTGGGAGTTTGTAGGCAATATGTAAAAGATTTGCATCATGCAGAAGATTTAATGTTACAAGGTTTTTTAAAAGTTTTTACCAACTTAGAGAAGTTTAAACACGAAGGTAGTTTTGAAGGTTGGATTCGTAGAATTATGGTGAACACGTGCATATCTTATTTACGAAAAAAGAACTTGGTAGATTTATCTGACGAAGATTACGTTTTTAATGACGCAGCCACAGAAAGTTTAGAAAATACTTCTGTAGAAGATATTCAAAAACTGATAGATAAATTACCAGAAGGTTATAAAATGGTGTTTAATTTATTCGCCATAGAAGGTTATAAACATTCCGAAATTGCAGAAAAATTAGGCGTTTCAGAAAGTACATCAAAATCGCAATTATTTAAAGCACGCAAATTATTGCAAGAAAATTATTACAAAATGAATAAAACAATTCATGAAAACAAATAAGTTAGACAACAACATAAAAGAGAAGTTCGTAAACAGAACTTTTGAGCCATCGGTTTCTGCTTGGGAACGTTTATCTGCACAATTAGATGAACAACCAAAGCAAAAAAAGAAAGGTTGGTTTTTTTATATAGGCTATGCAGCAAGTATTTTGGCATTAATATCTATAGGATTTTACACTTTTTCTAATAAAGATCAAGTAGAATTACCAGATACAATTATTGTAGAAAGTGCAATAGATACAATTTCTATAAAAAATAATATAGAACAACATTTTAATGAAACTTCTGTTGAAGAAGCTATTGTAGAAACAAAAAAAGTAGAGGAAAAGCAAGATTCTAGAGAAAATTTTAATAATAATGTTATTGTAAATAAGGTAAAGAATACTCTTCCGAAGAAAAAGAATAATAAAGTTTCTAAAAAAATAGATAAAACTATTATTGCGCAAGTAAATAAAACAAATACTACCGATATTAGTAGTGAAAAAGAAATAAAAAAGACAGAAAAAGCAACTTCTAGAATAAAGGTAAATGCAGATTATTTATTGTTTGCAGTAACAAATTCAACAGAAAAAGCAACAAAATATTACGCAAAAAATAATGTTAGTAGAGATGATGTTTTAAAGACGATTAAAAGTGAGCTCAAAAAATCGAATTTAAAAGTGAATCCTGAAACCATTTTAGCAGAAGTAGAACGCAATATAAATGATGATGCTTTTCAGAATAATTTCTTAAAATCATTAAAGAAAAAAATCTCGAATATTGCCACAGCAATTGCTAGTAGAAATGACTAACACTAATAAAAAATACAAAACAGTTCAAAATTATAAAAAGATGAAAAAAATTACCATATTATTACTTTTGTTTGTTACAATATCTGTTACAGCACAAGAAAAAAGAACTTTTGAAAAAGAAGTAATTAAAATTTCTAAAAGAATAGAAATCATAACAAAAACGCAAAAAGATTCTTTAAAGATGAAAGTTGTTGCTATTGATGCTAAATTAAAAAAAGGCGAAATTACTAAAGCAACTGCAGATACTTTAAAAAATGAAACAGCATCTTATCATGCAAAACAAATAGAACTACAAGTTGGTGAGCAGGAAAGGTTGTTGCAAAATTTAGTGCAAGAAAAAACAGATGGTAAAATTGCAAGTTCTAGCGATAAAGATTTTAATACAGATGAAGTAAGCACCTTTAAAGTTGGTAATAGTACTTTTAGTTTTAGTATAAATAATGATGATGAAGATGAACAAAATAAAAAGGATAGACAAGAAAAAAGATGGAAGAAAAACGGAAAGAGTAATAGAAAAACTACCACACAATTTGTATTTGCAATGGGTGTAAATAATGTTTTAGAAAACAATAAATTAAGCTCTTTAAACGATTCTGAATATAAATTATGGTCTTCTCATTTTTATGAATTAGGATTTACTTGGAAAACAAGGTTTAAAAGAGAAGCTTCTCAATTATATTTTAAATATGGTTTATCATTTTTATGGAATAACTTAAGGTTAGATGATAATCAGCATCATGTTAAAGTTGGTGATATGACTGAAATTCAGGTATTCCCAGGAGACTTAAATGAAAGTAGATTACGTCACGTACAAATGAACTTTCCTTTACATATAGAATGGGATTTTTCTAAAAACAAAAAATACAAAGATGGTTTTGTTTATGATAGAACAAACAGAGGTTTAAGATTAGGTATTGGAGGTTTTGCAGGCTTTAAGTTAGGTACAAGACAGTATCTAGAATATGAAAACACAAGAGGTGTAAATGTAAAAGAAGAACAATTTAATAATTATAATATGAATATTATTAATTATGGTTTAAGTGCTTATGCAGGTTATAAATCTACCAGTTTGTATGTAAAATACGATTTAAATCCTTTATTCAAGAATACAGAAACTAGAAATATTTCTATGGGAATTCGTTTAGATTTAAATTAAAAACACAGATATTTAGTTATAAATATTAATAAAAGTCAGCCTTAAAAAGCTGACTTTTATTAATTAGATAATATTTAATTCAAAAAATACTAATTACATAGTTTCAAGAATTATTTTTATCATAATCATAAAAATAAGTTTATTCTTATTTAATTAAAAAAGAGAATAAAAATCAGTGTAAATTTACTCGCTTAAAATATCTAAATTAAGCACAATGAAAATTGGAATTCCTAAGGAAATTAAGAATAACGAGAGTAGAGTAGCTATGACACCTGCTGGTGTTTTTGAACTTACAAAAAATCAACACACTGTTTTTGTACAATCTACAGCTGGTGAAGGAAGTGGTTTCTTTGATAAAGATTATGTAGCGGTTGGTGCAACCATTTTAAAGACTATTGAAGATGTTTACGATAGTAGTGAAATGATTGTAAAGGTAAAAGAACCAATTGCATTAGAATATCCTTTAATTAAAGAAAATCAAATAGTTTTCACTTATTTTCACTTTGCATCTAGCGAGCCTTTAACCAAAGCAATGATTAAAAGTAAAGCTATTTGTATTGCTTATGAAACTGTAGAAGATAGCGAAGGAACTTTACCTTTATTAACACCAATGTCTGAAGTTGCTGGAAGAATGGCAATACAACAAGGTGCAAAATACTTAGAAAAACCAATTAAAGGTCGTGGTATCTTATTAGGTGGTGTGCCAGGTGTTGCACCAGGAAAAGTATTAATTTTAGGTGCTGGTGTAGTTGGTGTACAAGCAGCAAAAATGGCTGCAGGTTTAGGAGCACATGTTACTATTATGGATATTAGTATGAAGCGTTTACGTTATGTAAACGATGTTTTGCCAAACCATGTTACAACTGCGTTTTCTAGTGAATATAGTATTAGACAATTAATTAAAACACACGATTTAATTATTGGAGGTGTATTGGTAAAAGGAGGGAAGGCTCCAAAATTAATTACTAGAGACATGCTTAAAGAAATGAGACCTGGAACTGTTGTGGTAGATGTAGCAGTAGATCAAGGAGGATGTTTTGAAACTACAAAAGCAACAACTCATGAAGATCCTACATATATAATAGATGATGTTGTACATTATTGTGTAGCAAATATGCCAGGTGCTGTGCCATATACTTCTACAATTGCTTTAACAAATGTAACCTTACCTTTTATACTTAAGTTAGCCAACAATGGTTGGGAAAAAGCCTGCGATTTAGATGAAAGTTTAGCCAAAGGATTAAGCATTGTAAAAGGAAATGTTATTTATAGTGAAATAAATGAGGCATTTAACCTATAAATCATCATTAAAAAAGCTTGTAAATAAACATTTAGATATTATTAGTTTTTATAATTAAAAAGTCACTATATTTGCACCCTTAAAAATAAACAATAAATATTTAATTTATGAATCATTACGAAACTGTTTTCATTTTGAATCCCGTTTTATCTGATACTCAGATAAAGGAGACAGTACAAAAGTTTAATGACTATTTGGTTTCTAGAGGTGCCGAAATGATTTCTAAAGAAGATTGGGGCTTAAAAAAATTAGCTTATCCAATCCAAAAAAAGAAAAGTGGTTTTTATCACTTATTTGAGTACAAAGTTGCTGGAGAAGAGATTTCTGCATTTGAGTTAGAATTTAGAAGAGATGATAGCGTTATGCGTTACCTTTCTG